>NZ_JBHYJH010000119.1:5403-31303 GCF_042740445.1 Streptomyces sp. NPDC059003
TTGGGCGGGCCCGCGGGCTTGCGGGGCCGGCCCCTTCCGGTCAGCCTGCTGCAGGCGTCCGCGCCAGTCAGTCGTTTCCGTTGCCCGGCGCAGGCGTCGTCTTCTGGATCTGGAGCAGGAACTCGGCGTTCGACTTCGTCTGCTTCATCTTGTCCAGGAGGAGCTCGATGGCCTGCTGCTGGTCGAGCGCGTGCAGCACGCGGCGGAGCTTCCAGACGATGGCGAGCTCGTCGCTGCCGAGCAGGATCTCCTCCTTGCGGGTGCCGGACGCGTCGACGTCCACCGCCGGGAAGATGCGCTTGTCGGCGAGCTTCCGGTCGAGCTTGAGCTCCATGTTGCCGGTGCCCTTGAACTCCTCGAAGATCACCTCGTCCATGCGGGAGCCGGTGTCCACGAGCGCGGTGGCGAGGATGGTCAGCGAGCCGCCGTCCTCGATGTTGCGCGCGGCACCGAAGAACCGCTTGGGCGGGTACAGCGCCGTCGAGTCGACACCACCGGACAGGATGCGCCCGGACGCCGGGGCCGCGAGGTTGTACGCACGGCCCAGACGCGTGATCGAGTCGAGCAGCACGACGACGTCGTGGCCCAGCTCGACCAGGCGCTTGGCGCGCTCGATGGCGAGCTCGGCGACCGTGGTGTGGTCCTCGGCCGGACGGTCGAAGGTCGAGGAGATGACCTCGCCCTTGACCGACCGCTGCATGTCGGTGACCTCTTCCGGACGCTCGTCGACCAGGACGACCATCAGGTGGCACTCGGGGTTGTTGTGCGTGATCGCGTTGGCGACCGCCTGCATGATCATGGTCTTGCCGGTCTTCGGCGGGGCCACGATCAGACCGCGCTGGCCCTTGCCGATGGGCGAGACGAGGTCGATGATGCGGGTCGTCAGGACGCCCGGGTCGGTCTCCAGACGGAGCCGGTCCTGCGGGTAAAGGGGCGTCAGCTTGTTGAACTCCGGTCGCCCGCGCCCGGATTCGGGCGCCATGCCGTTGACGGAGTCGAGGCGGACGAGCGCGTTGAACTTCTCGCGGCGCTCGCCGTCCTTGGGCTGACGGACCGCGCCGGTGACGTGGTCGCCCTTGCGCAGGCCGTTCTTGCGGACCTGGGCCAGCGAGACGTACACGTCGTTCGGGCCGGGGAGGTAGCCCGACGTACGGATGAACGCGTAGTTGTCGAGGATGTCCAGGATGCCCGCGACCGGGATCAGGACGTCGTCCTCGGACAGCTGCGGCTCGCCCGCGAAGTCGTCGCGGCCACGACGGCCACGGCGGTCGCGGTAGCGGCCACGGCGGCCGCGGCGGCCGCCGCCGTCCTCGTCGAAGTCGTCCTGCGGGCCGTTGTCGCGCTGCTGCCGGTCCTGACGGCCGCCCTGGTCCTTGCGGTCCCGGTCCCGGTCGCGGTCCTGACGGCCGCCCTGCTGGTCGTCGCCCTTGTTGCCGCGGCGGTCGCGGTCACGGCCGCGGCCCTGGCGGTCCCTGCGGCCCTGGCGGCCCTCGCCGCCGTCACCGGACTCGCCGCCCTTGTCGGACTTCGCCTCGGACTGCTGCTCCACCTTGGTGGCGCCCGCCTCGGCCTTGGCCTCGGCGGTCACGGTCTCGGGGCTGCCGGCCTCGGCGGTGACGCGGCGCCGGGTGCGCCCGCCCGCCTTGTCGTCGGAGGGGGCACCTCCCTGGTCGAGCGCAGCCGAGACCTTGGGGGACGGCTGGCCGGGGATGTCGATCTGCTGCTGGGCCGGGGCCTTCGCCTCGGCCTCGACGGCCTTGGCCGCACCCGCGGCCTTGTCGGCCTTGTCCCCCTTGTCGGCCTTCTCCGCCTTGTCGGCGGCGGCCTCGCCGGTGCGCGCCTTGGAGGTCGCACGGCGCTTCGGCTTGGTCGTGGCGTCCGCGGCGGCCGCGGCCGACCCGGCGCCCTTGGCCGGAGTACCCCCGCCGGCCTGCGCCTCCTTGATGACCTCGATCAGCTGGCTCTTGCGCATCCGCGCGGTGCCCTTGATTCCGAGGCCCGATGCGACCTGCTGCAGTTCCGCCAGCACCATGCCCTCGAGGCCGGTGCCGCGGCGCCGCCGGGACCCGGCCGAAGCACCGGTGGCAGGCGCCGCAGAGGCGTCCGTGGCGGGCGTGTCGGCAGTCACGCCCATCAGATCGGTGGTGTCGCTCACGAAGGGTCCTTCCCTGGAGCGGACGTCGGCCTGTCTGGCTCGGCGACCGGTTGTGCTGTCCGGCGGTCCCTGGTGTGTGGACCGTGCCGGGGCGGTGGTCCGCCAACGCGGCGGAAGAGTTCACAGATGTGGCGATTCCCGATGCCGGGCCACTTCAGGAGCGTGGTCACTCGGCTCGGTCACGCCGGTTCCGGAGCGTGCTCGGCACCGCTCAGTGCGATGCACCAAGCAGTTTGGGAGGCTCCCGGAAGGATGGATGTCCCGGACGGGGACACAAAGCACCTCGCCATGGTGGGGTCGGGTGCAGACTTGAGGTTAACACTACCGGATCCAACAAACATTCCCCCTCTCCAAATCCGGGGTGCCCCCCGAATTCGTGTGACTCGCTGTGTCAAGGAGCGAGCGGCAGCACACTCGCTCCCGCGCGGTCGAGCGTCAGGCGGTTGGCCGCCCAGCCCTCGCCCGCGAGGCGTGCGACCTTGTCGGCCGCACTGTCGTCGACCAGCGCGAGGACCGTGGGGCCCGCGCCGGAGATCACCGCGGGCACGCCGTCGGCGCGCAGCCGCTCCACCAGGGCGGCGCTCTCCGGCATGGCCGGGGCGCGGTAGTCCTGGTGGAGGCGGTCCTCGGTGGCGGGCAGCAGCAGCTCGGGGCGCCTGGTCAGGGCCTCGACGAGCAGGGCCGCCCGGCCCGCGTTGGCAGCCGCGTCCACGTGCGGGACGGTGCGCGGGAGCAGGCCGCGGGCCATTTCGGTGAGTACGGGCTTTCCGTGCACGAAAACCACCGGAACGATGGAATCGGCGGGATCCATCGTGATGGCGTGCGCCGCGGAGCCGTCCATCCAGGCGAGCGTGAAGCCGCCGAGCAGACAGGCCGCGACGTTGTCGGGGTGGCCCTCGATCTCGGTGGCGAGCTCGAGCAGCGCGGCGTCGTCGAGCTTGGCCTCGCCGCCTATGGTCACGGCCCGCGCGGCCATGATGCCGGCGCAGATCGCGGCCGACGAGGAGCCGAGGCCACGGCCGTGCGGGATGCGGTTGGCGCAGACGATCTCCAGGCCGCGCGGCTGCCCGCCGAGCAGGTCGAAGGCGGTGCGCAGGGAGCGTACGAGCAGATGCGACTCGTCGCGCGGGAGGGTGTCGCTGCCCTCGCCCGCGATGTCGATGCCCAGGCCGGAGTCGGCGACGCGGACCACCACGTCGTCGTAGAGCCCCAGCGACAGGCCGAGGGCGTCGAAGCCCGGGCCGAGGTTGGCGCTGGTGGCGGGGACGCGCACCCTGACGGCGGCGGCGCGGAACGCGGGACCGGCCATCGCTCGCTGACTCTCCTTGAGCTCTGTTTGTGGAGGACTTGCCGCCTCGACCAGCCTCGACCAGGTCGACCAGGAAGGGGCGGCAGCACCCGAAGGCCGCTTCGGCGAGCGGCACCGCGGCATATGCGGCGGGGCGGGTTCGCTACAGCCTATCGAAGGAAGGTTCTGCGGCGACATAGGGCGCACAGGAGGCGCACGATGCGTGTCGCGAGCCCCCTGTGCACCCCCTGTACGGAGTTGAGAGGTTTGCCCGGCGTGACCCGGGGACCGGCCGATCGGGCCGGGCACCGGACGTTACGCCAGGCCAGACGGCGTACGTTACGCCTGCCCCGCGGCGACGCCAAGCCGACGACCGGACAGCGCGCCACGCACGGGCGAACGGCCGAACGCCTGGGCGGCCGGGCACCGGGCCCGGGCGTGGCGCGCGTCGTTACGCCAGGCCGAGGCGCTCCGCCGCCGTGGCCGCGTCGACCGGGACCGTGACCGGCTGCGGGGCTCCCGCGACCGCCCAGTCCGGGTCCTTCAGGCCGTTGCCGGTGACCGTGCAGACGATGCGCTGGCCCTTGTCGACCTTGCCCTGCTCGGCGGCCTTCAGCAGACCGGCGACGGACGCGGCCGAGGCGGGCTCGACGAAGACGCCCTCCTGGGAGGCCAACAGCTTGTAGGCGCGCAGGATCTCACGGTCCGTCACCTCGTCGATGAGGCCGCCCGACTCGTCGCGCGCGGCGAGCGCGTGCTGCCACGACGCGGGGTTGCCGATGCGAATCGCGGTGGCGATGGTCGACGGGTCCTTGACGACCTCGCCGCGCACGATCGGAGCGGAACCGGAAGCCTGGAAGCCCCACATGCGCGGCGTACGCGTCGACACCTTGTCGGCGGCGTACTCCTTGTAGCCCTTCCAGTAGGCCGTGATGTTGCCCGCGTTGCCGACCGGCAGGACGTGCAGGTCCGGGGCGTCGCCGAGCGCGTCGACGATCTCGAACGAGGCGGTCTTCTGGCCCTCGATGCGGTACGGGTTGACCGAGTTGACCAGGGCCACCGGGTAGTTCTCGGACAGGCCGCGCGCGAGGTTCAGGCAGTCGTCGAAGTTGCCGTCGACCTGGAGGATCTTCGAGCCGTAGACGAGCGCCTGGCCCATCTTGCCGAGGGCGATCTTGCCCTGCGGCACCAGGACCGCGCAGACCATGCCCGCGCGCACGGCGTACGCGGCGGCGGAGGCCGACGTGTTGCCGGTGGAGGCGCAGATGACGGCCTTCGCGCCCTCCTCCTTGGCCTTGGTGATCGCCATGGTCATGCCGCGGTCCTTGAAGGACCCCGTCGGGTTGGCGCCCTCGACCTTGAGGTGGACCTCGCAGCCGGTGCGCTCGGAGAGAACGGCCGCGGGCACGAGCGGTGTGCCGCCCTCGCGGAGCGTCACGACGGGCGTGGTGGCGGAGACGGGAAGCCGGTCCCGGTACTCCTCGATGATTCCGCGCCACTGGTGGGTCATTGCTGCTTACTCCCCTTCAACCCGCATGATGCTGGCGACACCACGCACGGTGTCGAGTCGGCGCAACGCCTCGACCGTGCCGCTGAGGGCGGCGTCGGGCGCGCGGTGGGTGACGACGACGAGCGACGCCTCGCCGTCCTTGCCCGTCTGACGGACCGTGTCGATGGACACGCCGTGCTCGGCGAAGACCGTCGCGACCTGGGCGAGCACGCCCGGCTTGTCGGCCACGTCGAGGCTGATGTGGTACCGCGTGACGACCTCGCCCATGGAGCTCACGGGCAGCTGGGTGTACGCGGAGTCGCCGGGGCCCGTGGCCTCGCCGAGCTTGTTGCGGCAGACCGCGACCAGGTCGCCGAGGACGGCGGACGCGGTGGGCGCGCCGCCCGCGCCCGGGCCGTAGAACATCAGCTGGCCCGCGGCCTCGGCCTCCACGAAGACGGCGTTGTACGCCTCGCGGACGGACGCGAGCGGGTGGCTGAGCGGAATCATCGCGGGGTGCACGCGGGCCGTAACGGAACCGCCGTCGGCGGCCCGCTCGCAGATGGCGAGCAGCTTGATGGTGCAGCCCATACGCTTCGCGGACGCGAAGTCGGCGGCGGTGACCTCGGTCATGCCCTCGCGGTAGACGTCGTCGAGGCGGACCCGCGTGTGGAAGGCGATGCCGGCCAGGATGGCGGCCTTGGCGGCGGCGTCGAAGCCCTCGACGTCGGCGGTCGGGTCGGCCTCGGCGTACCCGAGCGCGGTGGCCTCGTCGAGGGCCTCCTGGTAGCCCGCGCCCGTGGAGTCCATCTTGTCGAGGATGAAGTTCGTGGTGCCGTTCACGATGCCGAGGACGCGGTTGACCTTGTCTCCGGCCAGGGACTCGCGCAGCGGCCTGATCAGCGGAATCGCGCCGGCGACCGCGGCCTCGTAATAAAGATCACGCCCGTGCTGGACGGCGGCGGCGTGCAGGGCCGCGCCGTCCTGGGCGATCAGCGCCTTGTTGGCCGAGACGACGGAGGCCCCGTGCTCGAAGGCGGTGGTGATGAGGGTGCGGGCGGGCTCGATGCCGCCGATGACCTCGACGATGACGTCGATGTCGCCGCGTTTGACCAGGGCGGTCGCGTCGGTGGTGATGAGGGCCGGGTCGATCCCGGCACGCACCTTGGAGGGGCGGCGGACGGCGACCCCGGCGAGCTCCACCGGGGCGCCGATCCTCGCTGTGAGGTCGTCGGCGTGCGTCGTCATGATGCGCGCCACCTCTGAGCCGACAACCCCACAGCCCAGCAGCGCCACCTTCAGCGGACGCGTACGCATCATCCGACCTCGTTTCCTTCTCCAAGTACGTGGGTCCAGTCTCACCCACCGGAACACTGTTTCTGACCAAAGTCCGGATCGTGAGACGCCAATTTCACGAGCCGGGTGCAACGGGGCCGGGTGTCACCCGACGTCGAGGCGGAGCAGGTCCTCTTCCGTCTCGCGACGCACGATGACCCGTGCGTCCCCGTCCTTCACGGCGACGACCGGGGGCCGCAGCGCGTGGTTGTAGTTGCTCGCCATGGAACGGCAGTACGCGCCGGTCGCGGGCACGGCGATCAGGTCGCCGGGCGCGAGGTCGGCCGGCAGGAACGCGTCGCGCACGACGATGTCGCCGCTCTCGCAGTGCTTGCCGACGACGCGGACGAGCATCGGCTGCGCGTCGGACGAACGGGACACGAGCGCGACGCTGTACTCGGCGTCGTACAGAGCCGTCCGGATGTTGTCCGACATGCCGCCGTCCACGGAGACATACGTCCGCAGCCCCTCCAGCGGCTTGATGGTGCCGACCTCGTACAGCGTGAAGGCCGTCGGTCCGACGATGGCGCGCCCCGGCTCCACGGAGATGCGGGGCACCCGCAGCCCCGCCGCCGCGCACTCGCGCGTGACGATCTCGCGCAGCGCGGTGGCGATCTCCTGCGGCTCGCGCGGGTCGTCGTCGCTGGTGTACGCGATGCCGAGGCCGCCGCCGAGGTCGATCTCGGGCAGCTCGACGCCGTGCTCGTCGCGGATGTCCTTGAGCAGTCCCACGACCCGGCGCGCGGCCACCTCGAACCCGGAGGTGTCGAAGATCTGCGACCCGATGTGGCTGTGGATGCCGACGACCTCGAGCCCGTCGAGCTTCAGCGCGCGCCGCACGGCCTCGGCGGCCTGTCCCCCGGCGAGCGCGAGGCCGAACTTCTGGTCCTCGTGGGCGGTGGCGATGAACTCGTGCGTGTGCGCCTCGACGCCCACGGTCACGCGGATCTGTACGCGCTGCCGCTTGCCGAGCGCGTCGGCGGCGTGCGCGACCCGCACGATCTCCTGGAAGGAGTCGAGCACGATGCGGCCGACGCCGACCTCGACGGCGCGCTCGATCTCGGCGACCGACTTGTTGTTGCCGTGGAAGGCGATGCGGTCGGCGGGCATGCCCGCGGCGAGGGCGGTGGCGAGCTCGCCCTCGGAGCACACGTCGAGGTTCAGCCCCTCCTCGTGCAGCCACCGCACGACGGCGCGCGACAGGAAGGCCTTGCCCGCGTAGAACACGTCGGCGTCCGGGCCGAAGGCGTCGCGCCAGGCCTGGCAGCGGGCGCGGAAGTCGGCCTCGTCGACGAAGTACGCGGGCGTGCCGAACTCCTCGGCGAGCCGGGCCACGCCGACGCCGCCCACGCTGACGGTGCCGTCGGCGGCGCGGGTGACGGTCTTGGCCCAGACCTTGGGGTCGAGGGCGTTGAGGTCGGCGGGCGGCGGGGAGTAGTGCCCCTCGGGCAGGACGTCTCCGTGCCGGGGTCCTGCGGGGTGGGCGGAACGACTCATGGCTCTTCGGTCTCTTCTCGTCTACAAGTGGTCGGGCGCACTGATGCCGAGCAGGGACAGGCCGCCGGCGAGCACCGTCCCGGCGGCTTCGGCGCGTGCGAGCCGGGCGCGGTGGGCGGCCGAGGGTTTCTCGTCGCCCAGCGGCAGCACGGTGTGCGCCTGCGCGAGGAAGGCGTCGGCAGTGCGGACGAGGTGCCGGGCGAGCCGGTCGGGCTCGTGGCGCCGGGCGGAGCGCGCGAGGACGACGGGGTGATCACCCAGAGCCCCGAGCAACTCGTCCTCTCCTTGTATATCCGTCTGTACGTCCGTCCCTGTGTCGCCGGGGGCGCTGGTGAAGCCGAGGGCGGCGGCGTTGCGCGTGAGGGCCCGGGTGCGGGCGTACGCGTACCGGATGCGGAACAGGGGGTTCGACTCGCGCTGGGCGAGGTGTTCGTCGCCGGTGCGGGGGTGGTCGTGGGCGGCCGGGTGGAGCAGGGCCCAGCGTCCGGCGTCGCGGCCGAGGCGCAGCGGGTCCGGGGTGTCCGGGGCGGGGACGGGCCGGAGGGTGGTCAGCGGGGCGGGCGGCTGCCCGTGCCCGTCGACCCACACCCCGAGCACGTCCTGCCAGGCAGCGTCCGGGGCCTCGTCGCTGGTGACGCGGACGAGGGCGCCCTGGGAGCGGAGGATGCGCCGGACGGCGTCGGCGACGACGAGGGCCCGCAGCTCACAGGGGGTGTGAAGCCGCACGAGCTGACCGGAGTCGCCGTCGCTGTGCCCGTACCGCTCACCACGCTCCAGCACGTCCCGCACGAGGTCCGCGCCGCGCGCCCCGGCCAGGGTGATGCTGACGAAGCCGGGCCCGGTGACCTCGGCGTCCGCGATGCCGGGCTCCGCGGCGATGCGGGCGGACAGGATCGCGGCGGCCCGCAGCGGCGGCACGCCTGCCTCGCGGGCGACACGGAGGGCGAGGTTGGTGGCGTAGTCCCCGCTCCCGCCGGGCCGGGGCCGCTCGATGTGCGCCCGGTCGGGGACGCCCGCGCTGAGCTCTCCGGCGTCCACGGCGCACCGCATGGCACGCAGGACGGTGCGGGAGAGCTCTACGGGGGTCACGAGGTAAGGGTATGGGAGGGAGGGGGTGCCCTGCCCAACGGGTTTCCCCCCGCCGCCCCGCGCCCTGCCTCTACCCGTCCCGTCGACTCACCCGCCGGCGCGCCCCGCCCGCTCGGGCCCGCCCGCGGAGCACCCGCTCCCCAGGGGCCCCTGCTCCCGACCGCCGGGATCCATCAACTGCCGTACCACCGCGACCAGTTCGGCGGGCTCGAAGGGCTTGGCCAGGAAGGCGTCGACGCCGACCTCCAGGCCGGCCTCCACCTCGTACTGCGTGCAGGCGCTGACGACGACGAGCGGCAGGGTCCGCGTACGCGGGTCGGAGCGGAGGCGGGCGGCGGTGCGCAGACCGTCGAGGCGGGGCATCACGACGTCGAGCGTGACGACGTCGGGCCGGACCTGATGTACGACGTCCAGACACTCGGCACCGTCGGCCGCGGTCACGACCTCGAAGCCCTCCAGCTCGAGATTGACCCTGATCAGTTGCCGGATGACCTTGTTGTCGTCCACAACAAGCACACGGCCGGGCACGCCTGGCACAACTTGAGAGTAGGTCGACACCCACCGTCGCGTCCGGGTTTTGCCCACTTCCGCCACTTGCGGGGGAGCCCTGAGGCGCACGCACATACGAACGCCCGGCCCACCTCCCCGAGATCGCCCAGGCCGCCGAGCCCACGCACCCAGCACGCACAAGGGCCCGTGATCACGAGGATCACGGGCCCTTGCCCTACTGCTGATACATCCGGCACGGATGCTGTCCGTGCCCCCGGCAGGATTCGAACCTGCGCACACGGCTCCGGAGGCCGTTGCTCTATCCCCTGAGCTACGGGGGCGTGTCGTGCGCTTGTGCGCGGTGACGGGTAGAACCCTACCAGCTCCTCGGGGGTCTTCAGGAACCGGTATTCGTGCAGCGTCCGGGGGTGGTCCGGACGCTGCACGCTGGGGTTACGGCTTGCGGGCGACGCCGGCGTAGGCGTCGACCTCCGTGGTGGTGTCCGTGGTCGGTTCGGGGCGCCAGCGGGTGACCTGGGCGACGCCGGGGTCCGTGAGCGTGAGGCCGTCGAAGAAGCCGGTGATCTCCTCGACGCTGCGGACGTAGTAGGGGATCGCGCCGCTCTTGTTGTACGCGGTCGACGCGGCGATCATGCCCTCGCTGGTGGCGGTGGAGTCGCTGATGACCAGGTAGCTGCCGGACGGCAGGCCCGCCATGAGGCGGGAGACCAGGTCGCGGGCCTGCTCGAAGGAGTCCACGTGGCCCAAGGTGTTGAGGATCATCAGGGCGACCGGCTGGGTCAGGTCCAGGGTCTTGGCGGCCTCTTCGAGGATGGCCTCCGGCTCGTACATGTTCGCGTCGATGTACGCCGTGACGCCCTCGGGCGTGCTGGTGAGCAGGGCGCGGGCGTGGGCCAGGACCAGGGGGTCGTTGTCCACGTACACGATGCGGGCGTCGGGGGCGACGCGCTGGGCGACCTCGTGGGTGTTGTCGGCGGTCGGCAGGCCCGTGCCGATGTCCAGGAACTGGCGGATGCCCTGCTCCCCCGCCAGGTGGCGGACCGCGCGGCCGAGGAAGTGGCGGCTGGTGCGGGCCACGTCGACGAGGCCGGGGAAGATCTCCTTGATCTGGTCGCCGAGCTCGCGGTCCTTCTCGTAGTTGTCCTTGCCGCCCACGAAGTAGTTCCAGAAGCGCGCCGAGTGCGGCTTGCTCGTGTCGATCCGTGCGCGTATCTCGGCGGACGAGTCGAGTCTGGGGTCGGAACCGGTCACGGGGAGACCTCCTGCGGTGCGTGGGCCTGTCGATCGGGTTGATCGTGTTTCAGCCGATCATGCATCAACCTAGCAACTGTGCCGCGCGTCACCCTCGTTGCCGGGCGCTCCAGGCCCGTACTCAGGCCGCCCGAGTAGCCGTACGGATGCCCCGCGCGCGGCGCCGCGGCGACGCTTGCGGGCATGACGAAACCTCTGTGGAACCTCAAGTGGGCAGTGCTGCGCGGCCTGTTGAGCACGGTCGGCCGGACCTCGGAGGGGATCCGGATCGGCTATCGGCACGGCTTCGACAGCGGCACGATGCTCGACTACGTGTACGTGAACAAGGCGCACGGCGCGCTCGGTTTCGGCCGCCTCGTCGACCGCGTCTATCTGAACGCCGTCGGCTGGCGCGCCATCCGCGCGCGCCGCGCCCTGCTCCAGCGCGTCCTGCGGGAGCAGGTCGACGCGCGCCCGGGCCGCGCGGTCCGGGTGCTCGACGTGGCCGCCGGGCCCGGCCGCTACCTCCAGGACCTGGCCGCCGCGTACGGGCCCGGGCGGGTGCGGGTGGTCTGCCGCGACCTGGCGGAGGCGGGGCTGCGGCAGGGCGAGCGGCTCGCTCGGGCGCGGGGGCT
The DNA here is from genome assembly GCF_042740445.1 of Streptomyces sp. NPDC059003. Taxonomy (NCBI): domain Bacteria; kingdom Bacillati; phylum Actinomycetota; class Actinomycetes; order Kitasatosporales; family Streptomycetaceae; genus Streptomyces; species Streptomyces sp. NPDC059003. Next base: position 16,632 of record NZ_JBHYJH010000119.1, read on the forward strand.
CAGCCATGTCTCGTACGAGACCGGGGACGCGCTCGACCCCGCGCCGCCCGAGGGGGGCGCGCCGGACGTCGTCGTGGTGTCGGGTCTCTACGAGCTGCTGCTCGACGACGCGGTCATCCAGGCCTCGCTGGCGCGGCTGCGGGGGCTGCTCGCGCCGGGCGGCGTCCTCGTGTTCACGACCCAGACCCGCCATCCCCAGCTCGACTTCATCGCGAACGTGCTGCCCAACCGGGAAGGCCGGCTGTGGGTGATGACGTGCCGCGACGCGGCCGAGACGGAGGGCTGGGCGCGGGCGGCGGGGTTCGGGGACGTGGTGAGTGAGCGGGAGGAGGTGGGGTTGTTCACGGTGACGGTGTGTGCGGTGCGTGGCGTGCGTGGGGGCTGAGGCGGGTTCGTTCGCACGGTGGTCATGGGGGCGGTCGGCTGCGGGGTGCGGCGGCTATGAGGCGCGGCGCTTCGCGGTTGTTTTCTTGGTTGTCGCGGACTTCTTCGCCGTGGCCTTCTTCGTCGTGGATTTGCTCGTCGTGGATTTCTTTGTTGCGGCCTGCTTCGCCGTTGTTTTGGTGGTGGTCTTCTTCGCTGTGCTCTTCTTCGGGGCCGTCGCCGTGGACTTCTTGCCGCCCACCTGCTTGGGGGTCGTACGGGAGCGGCGGGACGGTAGCGCGGTGACCTTGGCCTCCGTCGCCGTCTCTCCCTTCGGCTGTTCGCCGCGGGCCGTGCGGGCGGCGCGGACGCTGTTCTCCAGGGCGGCCATCAGGTCCAGGACCTTGCCGCCGCCCCCTTCGGCCGCGGGGGCCGGTGCGGTCGCCTCGCCGCCCTCGACCTTGGCGGCGATCATCTCTTCCACGGCCGCGCGGTAGTCGTCGTGCAGGGAGTCGATGTCGACCTCGCCGAGCGTGTCCATCAAGGCGTCCGCCAGGTCGAGTTCGGCGTCGCGGATCGTGACGCTCGTGTCCGGTGCGACGGTGTCGGTGGCGCGGATCTCGTCCGGCCACAGCAACCCGTGCATCGCGATCACGTCGTCGACGACCCGCAGCATTCCGAGCCGTTCGCGGCCACGCAGTGCGAACTTGGCCACGGCCACCTTGCGGCTGCGCTTCAGGGCCTCGCGCAGCAGTGTGTACGGCTTGGCCGCGGGCACTCCATTGGCCGACAGGTAGTACGCGGTGTCCATCTGGAGCGGGTCGATGCGGTCGGCCGGGACGAACGCGACGATCTCGATCGTCTTCGCGGTCGGGATCGGCAGCGACGCGAGGTCGTCGTCCGTGATCGGGATGATCGAGCCGTCCGCGTCCTCGTACCCCTTGCCGATCTCGGCCGTCGGGACCTCGCGCTCCTCCAGTTCGCAGACCTTGCGGTAGCGGATGCGGCCGCCGTCCTCCAGGTGGATCTGGCGGAAGGAGACCGCGTGGCTCTCCGTGGCGTTCACCAGCTTGATCGGGATGCTGACCAGGCCGAAGGAGATGGCGCCGTTCCATATGGACCGCATCGGGGAGCACCTTTCGGGGGCATTGGTGCATTTGTGTTTGTTTATTGAGGTTCTTATGCGTTTCGTGGGATTCTCATCGTATGACGCCCATCACCGAGGTGGAGGGGCGAAGGCTTGCGCTCAGCAACCTGGACAAGGTGCTGTATCCGGCGAGCGGCTTCACCAAAGGGGAGGTCCTGCACTACTACGCCACCGCCGCGGGTGTGCTGCTCCCCCACCTCGCCAACCGCCCCGTCTCGTTCCTGCGCTTCCCCGACGGGTCCGAGGGGCCCCGTTTCTTCACCAAGAACGTGTTGCCGGGTACGCCCACCTGGGTGCGGACCGCCGAGGTGCCGCGGTCCGGCGGGGTCGCCCGGCAGATCCTCGTCCAGGACCTGGCCACGTTGATGTGGGCGGCCAACCTGGTGACCGAGTTCCACACCCCGCAGTGGCAGGTGGACGCGCCCGGCGTCGCCGACCGGCTCGTGTTCGACCTGGACCCGGGGCCGCCGGCGAGTGTGGTGGAGGCGTGCGAGGTCGCGCTGTGGCTGCGGGATCGGCTGGTGGCCGACGGTTTCCGGGTGTGCGTGAAGACGTCCGGGGGGAAGGGGCTGCATCTGCTCGTGCCGCTCGTACCGGTTTCTGGCGCGGACGCCACCGCGTACGCGAAGGGGCTTGCCGTCGAGGCGGAGCGGGCGTTGCCGCGGCTCGTCGTGCATCGGATGGCGCGGAGCGTGCGGCCCGGGAAGGTGTTTGTCGACTTCAGTCAGAACTCTGCGGCGAAGACGACGGCCACGGCTTATACGTTGCGGGTGGGGGTGGAACCTGCGGTGTCCATGCCGGTGACGTGGGGGGAGGTCGAGGCGTGTCGCGCGCGGTGCGATGGCTCTGTGCTCAGCTTTGTTGCCGGTGACCTCGGGGGGCGGTTGCGGCGGTATGGGGATTTGTTGGGGGTGCTGCTTGAGGGGGGTGGGGGGCGGGCCCTCCCGGGGGGCTGAGTACGGGGTGCTCCCACCCGCCCGCCCGTTTCCACCCTCACGTGGGGGTTGCCCGCCGTCGGCGGCTGCGGGTCCCCGCCGCTACCGCGGCGGATGCTCTCCCACCCGCCCACCCGTTTCCAGCCCCACGCGGGGTGGGCGCCTCTGGTGGGGGCTGTGCGCCGTCGGCGACTGCGGGCGCAGCCGCCAACGGCGATAGGCCCCACCAGAAGCGCCCACCTCACGGGAGGGCAGAAACGGGCGGGCGGGTGGGAAAGAAACCACCACGAACCGCAGACGCCAACGGCGGACAAGCCACCACCAGAAGCGTCCGCCCCACGTGAGGGCAGAAACGGGCGGGCGGGTGGGTGGGAAGAAGCCACTGCGAGCCGCAGACGCCAGCGGCGGGCGGGCCGCCGCCAGAAGCGTCCGCCCCGCGTGAGGGTGGAAACGGGCGGGCGGGTGGGAGGAAGGCGCCGCGGTAGCGGGGAGACGGGGGCCGTTGCCGGGAGGGTCAGACGTGGGTCCAGGTGCGACGGTCCCGAGCCAGGGCGTGGAGCGCCTCGACGTCGGCCGGTTTGAGGACGCCGCCCGCCCGGGCGAGGGCGGGCAGGTCGGCCTCGGGGAGCACGCGGACCTCCCGCGGCGGCGCCGCGACCTCGACGTCCACCGCCCCGACCGGCACGAGCACGGCCCGCACCTCGGCCGTGAGGGCGAAGGAGGCCCGCCCCGCCTCCCCCCGCAGCTCCCGCAGCAGCGGCACCGGCTGCGCCCGCCCCACCCCGACCATCGGATCGAAGACCCGCACCCGCTGCCTGCGCGCGGCGACGACCCGTACGCAGAAGAGCCCCCCGGGCCCGATCAGCAGATGGTGGATGCGGTCGCCACCGGGGAGGCCGATGGAGTGCAAGGTGTGCCAGCCCACCGCGTCGAGGCGGTCCAGCGCGTCGCCGACGGCGATCTCCGCGGCGAGCGCCCGGTGCCGGGGGTCGGACCGCAGCCGCCGGGCTGCGGGCGGCTCCCGGTCGAGGGAGACGCGCAGCGCCTCGCCGGGCCGGTTGGGCGCGAGGTCGTCGTCGGGGTGGAGGGTGAGCCGGGCGAGCTCGGCGGGGGTCGGCACGGGCGGCGGCCCCACCGTGACGTTCCCGGTCAGGAAGGGGGCGAGGACGTGCAGGACGTCGGCCTCGCGGTCGGCGCTGAGCAGGTTGACGCGGGCGGTGTCCCTGTCGTACCAGGCCACGTTCCTGCCGTCCGCCCGGCAGACGTACAGCCGCTCCTGACCGTGCCGGTATGCCGGTACGACGCGCAGTCCGCTCATCCCCATCACCCCATGACCATGGGAGCAGCCGGGGGGTGCCGCGGGCAAGAACCTGGCGGCTTCGCAAGGAAGTTGATGCCGATTCGCCCCCTGTTCGCCACCCCGCCCTGCTCTGTGCGGACTGCCCCGCCCGTCCCGTAACCGCACTGCCTGCACAGCTATGGCGGCCTGTTACAAAGTCGCCGAACCGCCGCAATGGCCGGCGCCTAGCTTCGTAGCTGTCATCGATCGCCCCTCCCCCGGCGACCCACGACCCGCGACCCCGTCGGCCGAACGAGCGCAAGGAACGCACCGTGAGCACCCACCCCCGCACCTCCGTCCTCCGTCGTACCGCCGCCGTCGCCGCGCTCGTCGGCGGCGCGCTCCTGCTCCCGGCCACCGGCGCCTTCGCCGACACCCCGGCGCCCGCGCCCTCGGCCACCGCCACGACCTCACCCACTGCCTCACCCGCTGCCTCCCCCACCGCCTCCACGGAGCGCGGCCCCATCTTCTCGGTCACCCTCGGCAACGGCGCGAAGGCGAAGGTGCAGAACCGCGGTGGCGCGTACGTCGCGGTGCTCTCCGTCGGCGGCAAGAGCGTCGCCACCCTCTCCTCGACGCACCCGACGGTCACCCACCAGGGCGTGCGGTACGAGCTGTACCCGGTCAACGGCCACATCGGCATCACGTACCTCGCGAAGAACGAGGGCGGGAAGGGCAAGGGCGGCACCGAGTCCGTCACTCCGCGGGGCGGGGTGAAGGCCGGTGCGGACGGGCTCAAGGACGGCGGGAACCCGGCGTTCCTGGTCGCGGGCGGGGGCATGGCCGCGGCCGGCGCCGCGGGCCTCGGCTTCGCCATGATGCGGCGCGGCCGCACCGACGTCTGACCGGACCGCCCTCCCCGTCCGAGACCAGGAACGCCGGGTTCCCGCCTCCGCGTCCGCCGCTGTCCTCCGTCGGCCTCCCTCCCCGTCCGCCGCCCTCCCAGGAGTACCCGTGACCACCCCCAGCGAAGTCGAGCAGGAATCCCCCCGGGGCGCCCCCGCCAGCACCCGTAAGCGGTCCGGGCGCATCGCGGCCGCCGCCGTCCTGACCGCCGCCATCGGCGTCGGCCTGATCGCCTGCGGACAGGGCGGCCGGTCGGGCGCCGCGGCGCCCGACGTCAACGTCAAGAACGCCGCGACCGCCCAGGCCAAGCAGGCCACGGCCCCGCTGGACAAGTCCCGGCCCACGGGTCTGCGCATCCCGGCCGCGGGCGTCGCCGCCACCGGGATGCTGGACCTCAGCATCGGCGCGGACGGCGAGCTCCAGGTGCCGCCGGTCGCGAAGGCGGAGGTGCCGGGCTGGTGGACGGGCGGCGTGACGCCGGGCGAGAAGGGCGCGGCCGTCCTCGTGGCGCACTACGACACGGCGAACGGCCCGGCGCTGATGCGGAACGTCGCGAAGGTGAAGGTCGGCGACAAGATCATGGTGCCGCGCGCGGACGGCAGCACGGCGACGTTCCGGGTCCGTGAGATCCAGCAGGTCGACAAGAAAGACTTTCCAACCCATAAGGTGTACGGGGCGACCGACCGGCCCGAGCTGCGCCTGTTGACGTGCGGCGGCCCGATCAAGGACGGTCACCGCAGCGACAACATCATTCTGTACGCCGACCTCGTGCGCTGAGCGGGCACCCCCGGGGTGTCCTGACCGCCCGGGTCCGGCCCGTCCGTGTCACCACCGCCCGTGCCACCACCGCCTCGAGGCCCGCAGGAGAGCAGTTGAACAGCCGCAGCCGCCGACGCAGCGTGCTCGCCGCAGCCGTCCTCGTGCTGCCCGCGGCCGTGCTCGCCGCGGGCTGCGGCGACCCGGGCGACCTGCGCGCCGCGGGCGAGACCCCCACGGCCGTCGGCCCCACCCGCCTGTGGCCCGACCTGCCGCCCGCGTCCTCGCCGGTCGGTGACTACGGAGAAGGCGAGACCCAGCAGGTCAAGGGCGTGAAGGTGCCCGGCGGCGATCTGCACAAGGTGAACCCCGTCGACATCGTGAAGGCCGAGGTCGCGGCGAACCCGGACGTCTACAGCGGCCCGGACGCGCTCTACAAGGAGACGGTCACGGCCCTGAAGAACTGCGGCAAGAAGAACAAGGAGTGCCCGGTCCTCAAGGCGTACTACCGCGACTTCACCGGCGACGGCAAGGACGACCTCGTCATCGGCATCCGCATGCCCGAGGAGCAGCTGGCCATCCGCGTGTACGCGATGGAGAAGGGGCAGCTGACGCAGATCATGGGCACGTCCGACGCCGTGCTCGGCATCGAGCTCGCCGGGCGCGACCTGGTGGTCCGCGCGGTCTCCGACCTGCCCGGCTACGAGTACCGCACGGCCTGGTCCTGGGACCGGCACCAGCGCGCGATGCTCCCGGCCCGCGACGAGATCCTGCGCTCGTCCGACGCGCCCCGGCCCAAGGGGGCGCGCAGCCCGCTGCCGGAGCTGACCCAGGCCCCCGCCGAGGAGGAACCGGTCCCAGGACCGAGCTCCGGCGAACGTCCGGACGACGGCGAATGACCGGGACCCGGGACCCCCGCGCCCGCAGCCGGCGCCGTCCGCTGCGCCTGCCCGCCTGGACCGCGTCCCTCACGTGGAAGGCGGGCGTCTTCATCGCCCTCATGTGCTGCGCGCTCGCGGCGCTGCTCGGCGTCCTCGTGCACGTCGCGGTGACCGACCAGACCGTGGGCCAGGCCCGCGACCGGGCGCTCACGCGGCTCGACGAGGTCACCAAGCAGTACGAGGCGGGCGGCCGTCTCGGGCCGGGCGCGGGCATCGACCCGCCGGGGCTTCCGGGAGCACTGCGGGACCTCGCCGTGAGCGGGCAGCGCGGCACGATGGTCGGCGACCACGACAAGCGCCCGACGGTGTGGGCCGCGGGGCCCGCGGACGGCCGGCGCGCGATCGCCGTCGAGGTCGACTACGGCCAGGGCGCCCGCACCATCGACGGGCTCGACCGGGCGATCCTCGGCTCGTCGGTGCTCGCGATCGGGGCGACGCTGCTCGTCGGCTCGTTCGCGGTGACGCGCGTGACGCGGCGGCTCCATCTGACGGCGCGGGTCGCGCGGCGCATCAGCGCGGGTGACCTGGACGCGCGCGTACAGGACCCGCGGACCCGCGACCCGCGCCGCCACCAGGACGAGGTGGCCACGGTCTCCGGCGCCCTGGACACGATGGCGTCGTCGCTCCAGGGCAAGCTCCTGAGCGAGCAGCGGTTCACCGCGGACGTGGCGCACGAGCTGCGCACCCCGCTGACCGGTCTGCACGCGGCCGCCGAGCTGCTGCCGCCGGGCCGCCCCACCGAGCTGGTCCGGGACCGGGTGGCCGCGCTGCGCACGCTCACCGAGGACCTCCTGGAGATCTCCCGGCTCGACGCGCGGAACGAGCGCGTGGACGTCGACGCCGTCCGCCTCGCTCCACTGGCCGAGCGGGTGGTGCGGGCTTCGGGCGCCGACGTGGAGCTCGTCGTCGTACGCGACATCGTGGTGGACACCGACGGGCGGCGCCTGGAGCGGGTGCTGGGGAACCTGGTCGCCAACGCCGTCAAGCACGGGGCTCCGCCGGTGTCCCTGACGGTGGACGGGCCGGTGATCACCGTGCGGGACCACGGCCCCGGCTTCCCGGACTACCTGGTGGAGCACGGGCCGCAGCGGTTCCGCACGGAGGGCACGACGAAGGGCCACGGGCTCGGCCTGACCATCGCGCTCGGTCAGGCCAGGGTTGTCGGCGCGACCCTGACGTTCACCAACCCTGGCTCCGGAGCCCTGGCGACGCTCACCCTTCCGTACGACGTGACGCCACCGGAGGACGAGGGGGACGCGTCCGGCTGAACGGAGCCGTGCGCACCGTTGATCGCGGCCTGCGGCCTGGCTCGTCCTCAAACGCCGGACGGGCTGATGCGCCCTCCGTGACCTTTTGCGTGCACCCCGTGTCGCTTTTAGCGTGAATCACGGCCTTTATCCCGGCCCACACATCACGCTCTCCAGAGGAGGCCCTCATGGCCCTTCGCCCCCGCTCCGCCCTCGTCCGTCTCGGCATAGCCGTCGCCACCGGCGCCCTCGCCGCCACCACCCTGGCCGCCGCCCCCGCCCTCGCCGCCGACTCCGCCCCCGCCGCCGACGCGGCCGAGCACCCCCGCGTCTACAAGGGCAAGGTCACCGCCAAGGGCGGGCTGCTGCTGCGCGACAAGCCGACCCGCGGCAGCGCGGTCATCCGCAAGGAGCCGTACGGCAAGATCGTGCACATCTTCTGCAAGACGCGCGGCGACTGGGTGCACCACAACGACCGCTGGTACCTCCTCACCGACGGCACCTGGGCCTGGGGCGCGGCGCACTACATCGCCAACATCGGGGCCGCCCCGCGCTGGTGCTGAACCACCGGCGCACCCGCGGGGTCATAACCGGACATTAAGCCCGCGGCTTGCTACGTTCCGGTCATGGCCGGACCCACCGCGGACCCCCCTGCCGTCCGCGTCCCGCGGCGCCGCGGCACCGAGCTCGCCCTGATCGTCGTCGCCGTCCTGCTCTCGGTCTACGGCTACTGCGACGTGGGCCTGGCGCGGACCGGCTCCGTCCCGCCCGGCGCCGCCGGTTACGGCGCCGGGCTCGGCGTCCTCGCGCTCCTCGCCCATCTGGCGGTACGCCTGCGCGCCCCGTACGCCGACCCGCTGCTCCTCCCGATCGCCGTGCTCCTCAACGGCCTCGGCCTGGTCCTGATCTACCGGCTCGACCTGGAGACCCCCGGCGACCGGGCGGCGCCGACCCAGCTCGTCTGGTCCACGATCGGGGTCGGCCTGTGCGTCGCGGTCGTCGTGCTCCTCCGCGACCACCGGATGCTGCGGCGCTACGCGTACGTCTGTGTCGTCACGGCCCTCGTCCTGATGATCGTGCCGATCTTCTTCCCGGCCGTGAACGGCGCCCGCATCTGGATCCGGCTCGGCGGATTCTCCATCCAGCCCGGCGAGTTCGCGAAGATCCTGCTCGCCGTGTTCTTCGCCAGCTACCTCGCCGCGCACCGCGACGCCCTCACGTACACGGGCGGCGGCCCGGGCAGGCTCCGGCGCCTCCACCTGCCGCCGGGCCGGGTGCTCGGGCCGATCGTCGCGATCTGGCTGCTCAGCGTCGGCGTCCTCGTCCTGGAGCGGGACCTCGGCACCTCGCTGCTGTTCTTCGGGCTCTTCGTGGTCCTGCTGTACGTCGCCACGGGCCGCATCGGCTGGATCGCCGTCGGGCTGCTGCTCGCCGCGGTCGGCGCGTACGCCGTCGGCTCCCTCGAACCGCATGTGCACAGCCGGGTCGCGGACTGGCTGCACCCGTTCGCGTCCATCGAGGCGGGCCGGGGGCCCAACCAGCTCGCGCAGTCGCTCTTCGCGTTCGCCGCGGGCGGGCTGCTCGGGGCCGGGCTCGGGCTCGGGCACTCGATCCTCATCGGCTTCGCCGCGAAGTCCGACTTCATCCTCGCGACGGCGGGCGAGGAGCTCGGCCTCACCGGTCTCACGGCGATCTTCCTGCTCTACGCGCTGCTCGTGGAGCGCGGGTTCCGGGCGGGGCTCGCGCTGCGCGACCCCTTCGGGCGGCTGCTCGCCGTGGGGCTCGCCTCGATCGTGGCGCTCCAGGTGTTCGTGATCGCGGGCGGCGTGACCGGGCTCATCCCGCTGACCGGCATGGCGATGCCGTTCCTGGCGCAGGGCGGCTCGTCCGTCGTCACCAACTGGATCATCGTGGCGCTGCTCATCCGGATCAGCGACTCGGCCCGCGCGCAGGCCTCACAGCCCAAGGATCAGGAGGAGCCCGCATGACGCGGTACATCCGCCACGCCGCCGCCTTCTGCGCGCTGCTGCTCGTGGCCCTGCTGGTGAACGCCACCCGCGTCCAGGTCGTCGACTCCGAGGCTTACGACGACAACCCGGCGAACCGCCGTCTGGCCATCGAGCGCTTCGCGCAGCCGCGCGGCAACATCCTGGTGGACGGCCGCCCGGTCACCGGCTCCAAGGACACCGGCGAGCAGCTCCGCTACGAACGCACCTACAAGAACGGCCCGTTGTACGCGCCCGTGACGGGCTTCGCCTCGCAGGTGTACGGCACCACGTTCCTGGAGCACGCCGAGGACGACGTGCTCTCCGGCACCGATCCGATGCTCGCGCCGGTGCCGCTGTGGAACGACATCACGCGCGCCCTCAACCCCGGCGGCAACGTCGTCACCACCGTGAAGGCGGCCGTGCAGCGGGCGGCCTACGCCGGGCTCGGCGGCAAGAAGGGCGCCGTGGCGGCCCTCGAACCGAGCACCGGCCGCATCCTCGCGCTTGTCTCCACGCCGTCGTACGACCCGGAGTCGCTCGCGGGGACCGGGAGTGCGGTGACGGCGGCCTGGTCGCGGCTGAACGGCGACCCGGACAAGCCGATGCTGAACCGCGCCCTGCGGCAGACGTATCCGCCCGGTTCGACGTTCAAGGTGGTGACGGCGGCGGCCGCCCTGGACTCCGGGGAGATCACCGACGTGGACGCGCCCACGAAGTCGCCGGACCCGTACACGCTGCCCGGCACCTCCACGCGTCTGTCGAACGAGGTCGAGGGCTGCACGGACGCGAGCCTGCGGTACGCCTTCCAGTGGTCGTGCAACACCGTGTTCGCCAAGCTGGGCGCCGACACGGGGCTGTCCGCCCTGGCGGGCACGGCGGCGAAGTTCGGCTTCAACGACTCCGGTCTGAAGGTGCCCTCGTCGGTCGCCACCAGCACGTTCGACACCTCGATGGACCGCGCGCAGACGGCGCTGTCCGCCATCGGGCAGTACGACACGCGCGCCACGCCCCTGCAGATGGCGATGGTCTCGGCGGCCGTGGCCGGCGGCGGCTTCGTCAAGGAGCCGCACCTGGTGGACCGGACCACGACCGACGACGGCGCCACCGTGTCCTCGACGCAGCCCCGGTCCCGCTACCAGGCGATGAACCCCGGCACCGCCCTCCAGCTGCGGGAGCTGATGACGGACGTCGTCGAGAGGGGGACCGGGCGGAACGCCGCGATTCCCGGTGTGACCGTGGGCGGGAAGACCGGGACCGCGCAGCACGGGCTCGGGAATGCCGGGACGCCGTATGCGTGGTTCATTGCGTGGGCGCAGCGGGCGGGGGACGCGGAGCCTGCGGTGGCGGTCGCGGTGGTGGTGGAGGATGCGGCCGCTGACCGCGCGGATATCAGCGGGGGTGGGAGCGCGGCACCGGTCGCCCGTGCGGTGATGGAGGCGGTGCTCGCTGGCGGGGGCGCCTGACGCAGAGCATCGCGCTGCGCGCTCGTCCTCAAACGCCGGACGGGCTGGATCTTGCGGCAGGATTCAGCCCCTCCGGCGTTTGAGGAGCGGGGTCTGGGGCGGAGCCCCAGGTTCGGGAAGGGGCGGGGTTGGGGGACTTCGCGTCAGCGCTCGCCTGCCGCGATCGTCCGCTCCACCTCCGCGACCCGCTCCCGCTCCTCGCTGGCGAAACGCTCCGCGTCGAGCTTCTCGGCGATCTCCTCGTCCTGAGCCATCAGCTGGTCCAGATTGGAGTCGCCCATGTCGAACACGCCCATGTCCACGTACGCCTGCTGGAGCCGCTTGCCCCACAGGCCGATGTCCTTGACGCACGGCACGATGCGGCTGAAGAGGAGCTTCCGGAAGAGCTGGAGGTACTCGGAGCGCTCGCTGTACTCCTCGGCCTCCTTCGGCGGGATGCCGAAGTTCTCCAGGACCTCGACGCCGCGCAGCCGGTCGCGCATCAGATGGCAGCCCTCGATGACGAACTCCTCGCGCTCGCGCAGCTCGGCGTCGGTGAGCTGCTTGTAGTAGTCGCGCAGCGCCATCCGCCCGAAGGCGACGTGCCGGGCCTCGTCCTGCATGACGTAGGCGAGGATCTGCTGGGGCAGCGGCCGGTCCGTGGTGTCGCGGATCATGCCGAACGCGGCGAGGGCCAGGCCCTCGATGAGGACCTGCATGCCGAGGTAGGGCATGTCCCAGCGGGAGTCGCGCAGGGTGTCGCCGAGGAGCGACTGCAGATCGTCGTTGATCGGGTAGAGCATGCCGATCTTCTCGTGCAGGAAGCGGCCGTAGATCTCGGCGTGCCGCGCCTCGTCCATGGTCTGGGTCGCGGAGTAGAACTTGGCGTCCAGGTCGGGCACGGACTCCACGATCCGCGCCGCGCACACCATCGCGCCCTGCTCGCCGTGCAGGAACTGGCTGAACTGCCAGGCGGTGGTGTGCTTGCGCAGCTCGCCGCGGTCGCGCTCGTTCATCAGGTCCCAGTGGCGCGTTCCGTACAGCGTCATCGCCTCGTCCGGGGTGCCGAGCGGGTCGAGCGGGTCGACCTCCAGGTCCCAGTCGATGCGAGTGGCGCCGTCCCACTGCTTGTCCTTGCCCTTTTGGTACAGGTTCAGGAGGCGCTCGCGACCATCGTCGTACTCCCAGCTGAAGCGGGCGGCGCCGGTCGCGGGCACGTGCCAGGTCACCTCGTCGGTGGCCTCGGTGTAGAGATCGCGCGTAGACAAGAAGGCTCCTCGCGGGTCTCGGGAGGGCCCGGCCGTGACGGGCTTTCCGGGCAACCGCCGCAAAGGGGTGGCTGGTTGGCAGACTCACACGTTGGTAGATGCCGGGTCAACAAGTCGCGCGCAAGGGATTGACGACCTTGCTGACAAGCAGTCTTATAAGAGGTGACCGCTGGTAACTCGCTGGAGAGCGCCGCAGGAAACACCAGAGCACACCAGAGCACACCAGAGCACACCAGCGAACGACAGCGAACACACGAAGAGCAGGAGACCTCATGACGACCGTGACCGAAGACGGCCAGCTCTCGGGTCTGCGGGACGCGCTCGGCCTGCTCAAGGACCGCGAACAGGTGGCCGTGCGCCTCCTGGAGTCGTCCGCCAAACACTCCTTCGACCCCGACAAGGAGCTCGACTGGGACGCGCCGGTCGAGGACGGCAAGTGGTTCTGGCCGCCGGAGCTCGTCTCGCTCTACGACACCCCGCTGTGGCGGCGGATGTCCGAGGAACAGCGCATGGACCTCGCCCGGCACGAGGCGGCCTCGCTCGCCTCGCTCGGCATCTGGTTCGAGATCATCCTGATGCAGCTGCTCGTACGGCACATCTACGACAAGTCCGTGACCAGCGCGCACGTGCGGTACGCGCTCACGGAGATCGCCGACGAGTGCCGCCACTCGATGATGTTCGCCCGCATGATCCAGAAGGGCGGCGCCCCGACGTACCCCGTCACCAAGCTCAACCACAACCTCGCCCGCGTCCTGAAGACCGTCTCCACCACCCCCGGCTCCTTCGCCTGCACCCTGCTCGGCGAGGAGATCCTCGACTGGATGCAGCGCCTGACGTTCCCGGACGAGCGCGTGCAGCCGATCGTGCGCGGCGTGACGCGGATCCACGTGGTCGAGGAGGCCCGCCATGTCCGGTACGCGCGCGAGGAGTTGCGGCGCCAGATGGTGACCGCGCCCCGCTGGGAGCGCGAGCTCACCCGCGTCAGCTGCGGCGAGGCGGCCCGCGTCTTCTCCATCGCCTTCGTGAACCCGAAGGTCTACTCCGACGTCGGCCTCGACCGCCGCGAGGCGATGGCCCAGGTCAAGGCGAGCGGCCACCGCCGCGAGGTCATGCAGACCGGCGCCAAGCGCCTCACGGACTTCCTGGACGACATCGGGGTGCTCCGGGGCGTCGGCCGCAGGCTGTGGCGGTCGTCGGGACTCCTCGCGTAACAGCCGGTACGGGCGGCGGCGGTCGCCGGCAGCGGTTTTCGGCCGGGCGGTCCGCTCCGCGCCGGACTCCTCGTACGACAACACGGTTACGCTGCCGGACATGACCGCAGCCGCAGGCCACACCCGTGCGTACCGGCGCCTCAGCGTCGAGGCGCGGCGCAGTCAGCTGCTCGCCGCCGCCCTGTCCCTCTTCGCGCACCGCGCGCCCGAGGAGGTCTCGCTCGACGACGTCGCCGAGGCCGCCGGAGTGTCGCGCCCGCTGGTCTACCGCTACTTCCCGGGCGGCAAGCAGCAGTTGTACGAGGCCGCGCTGCGGTCGGCCGCCGACGAGCTGGAGCAGTGCTTCGCCGAGCCCCAGGACGGGCCGCTCACCCGGCGGCTCGCCCGCGCCGTCGACCGCTACCTCGCCTTCGTCGACGAGCACGACGCCGGGTTCAGCGCGCTGCTCCAGGGCGGCAGCGTCGTGGAGACCTCGCGCACGACCGCCATCGTGGACGGCGTGCGCCGGTCGGCGGCCGAGCAGATCCTCGCCCATCTGGAGCTCGCCGAACCGGCCGGGCCGCGCCTGCGGATGGTGGTCCGCATGTGGATCACCGCGGTCGAGGCGGCCTCCCTCATCTGGCTCGACGAGGACAAGCAGCCGCCCGTCGACGAGCTGCGCGACTGGCTCGTCGAGCAGTTCGTGGCCCAGATCACGGCGACCGCGGGGCGCGACGCGCAGACCGCGGGCGTGGTGCGGCGGGCCCTCGCCCTGGAGCTCCCCGACGGGCCGGTGGGCGAGCTCGCGCGGCGGGTCCTTCCGGTGGTGGTGGACGCGGCGCGGCTGGTGTGACCGGGGGACACTGGGGGTGTGAAGAGTGAAGACACCCCCTTCGTAGGGGGCCCGCTGGACGGCCGCGTCCTGCCGGTCCTCGTCGGACCGACCGGCCATCCGCCGAAGGTCTACCGCGTGCCCGTCCCGGGCGCGGACGGCGAGGAACCCACCGTGCTCGTCTACCGGCGGGTGCCGAAGGCGGCCGCGAAGCGGTTGGGGTTCCACCCGGGGTGGCGGTACGAGTACGCGCCGGACGCGGAGCCGAACGAGGGCACCCTCCGCAACCTGAAGTGGCCCTGGTCAAAACCACCCCGCTGACCCCCTGGGGGCTCCGCCCCCAGACCCCCTTCTCTCCGGCGCTGCGCGCCTCGTCCT
>NZ_JBHYJH010000120.1:0-22544 GCF_042740445.1 Streptomyces sp. NPDC059003
GCGCAGCGCGGATAGAAGGGGTCCTAGGGGCGGAGCCCCTAGTTTCGGGAAGGGGCGGGGCTGGGGCGCCCCCGCGAGGAGAGCGGCCCCGCGCCCACTTTGTTGACAATCGTTTCCACTTTTGTTGAAAATGACTGTCATGAACGTACGACGCCGCCCCCTCATACCCAGCCTCGCCCTCGCCTCCGCCGCGGTCCTGGGTGTCACCACCCTCTCCGCCTGCTCCGCCGAAGGCGACGCCGCGGCCACGAACAACAAGGGCAAGCTCGACGTGGTGGCGTCGTTCTATCCGATGGAGTTCCTCGCCGAGCAGATCGGCGGCAAGCACGTCGAGGTCACGCGCCTGACCGAGCCCGGCCAGGAGCCGCACGACCTGGAGATCAGCGCGAAGCAGACCGCGCAGCTGGAGGAGGCCGACGCGGCCCTCTACCTGAAGGGCCTGCAGCCCTCCGTGGACGAGGCCATCGGCCAGTCCCCGATCAAGACGAAGATCGACGCGGCGTCCCTGACCAGCCTGGAGAAGCACGGCACCGAGGTCGGCGGCCACGCCGAGGAGCACGACCACGAGGAAGAGGGCCACGAGGGCCACGGGCACGACCACGACCACGGCGGCCAGGACCCCCACATCTGGCTGGATCCGGTGCGGTACGCCGAGGTCGCCGAGGGCGTCGGCAAGGCCTTCGCGAAGGCCGACCCGAAGCACGAAGCGACGTACGAGAAGAACACCGCGGCCCTGGTGAAGCGGCTGAAGGGCCTGGACGGCGAGTTCAAGGACGGCCTGAAGGACACCAAGTCCAAGGTCTTCATCACGACGCACGCCGCCTTCGGCTACCTCGCCGAGCGCTACGGCCTGACCGAGGAGGCCATCAGCGGCCTCGACCCCGAGGGCGAGCCCAGCGCCGCGCGCGTGAAGGACCTCCAGAAGATGGCGAAGGCCGACGGGGTCACCACCGTCTTCTACGAGACGCTCGTCAGCGACAAGACCGCGAAGACCCTCGCGAACGACGCGCACCTGAAGACGGCCGTACTCGACCCGATCGAGGGCATCACGGACAAGTCCCAGGGTGACGACTACGTCCAGGTGATGCGGTCGAACCTGAAGGCGCTGCAGAAGGCCCTCGGCGCGAAGTGAGCACACCACGAGAGCACACCGTCCAGAGAGGTGCGAGCCATGAGTGAGTCGCCCGTCATATCCCTGCGCAAGGTGACGGCCGAGCTCGGGGCCCGCCCGGTCCTGCGCGGCATCGACCTCGCCGTGCGCCGCGGCGAGGTCGTCGCCCTGCTCGGCGCGAACGGCTCGGGCAAGTCCACGGCGGTGCGCACGGTCATCGGCCAGGTCCCGGTGACCGGCGGCGAGATCGAGCTCTTCGGCACGCCGCGCCGCCGCTTCCGCGACTGGGCGCGCGTGGGCTACGTCCCGCAGCGCACCACGGCCGCGGGCGGCGTCCCCGCGACCGTCACGGAGGTCGTGACGTCGGGCCGCCTGTCCCGCACCCGCTTCGGGGTGCTGCGCAAGGCCGACCGCGAGGCCGTCACGCACGCCCTGGAGCAGGTCGGCATGGCGGACCGCGCCAAGGACTCGGTGAACGCCCTGTCCGGCGGTCAGCACCAGCGGGTCCTGATCGCCCGCGCCCTGGTCTCCGAGCCCGACCTGCTGATCATGGACGAGCCGATGGCGGGCGTCGACCTGGCGAGCCAGGAGGTCCTCGCCGCGACCCTGCGCCGCCAGGTCGAGCAGGGCGCGACGGTGCTCCTCGTCCTGCACGAGCTCGGCCCCCTGGAGCCGCTGATCGACCGCGCGGTCGTCCTGCGCGACGGCTGCGTCCTGCACGACGGCCCGCCGCCGAAGGCCGTCGGCCAGCACGCCCTGCCCGGCCACGACCACGTCCACCCGCACTCCGCCGACGCGGCTCCCGTCCGCACCGGCCTGCTCACCTGAAGGACCGGCGATGGAAATCCTGAACTACGCGTTCATGCAGCGGGCGCTGCTCGCCGCCGTCCTCGTCGGCATCACCGCGCCCGCCGTCGGCATCTACCTCGTACAGCGCCGCCAGGCCCTGATGGGGGACGGAATCGGCCATGTGGCGATGACGGGCGTCGGCCTCGGCTTCCTGCTCTCCACGTCCCCGGTGTGGATGGCGACGGCGGTCGCGATCGTCGGCGCCGTGATCATGGAGCTGATCCGCTGGTACGGCAGGACGCGCGGCGACATCGCCCTCGCGATGCTGTTCTACGGCGGCATGGCGGGCGGCGTGATGTTCATCAACCTCGCGCCGGGCGGCTCCAACGCGAACCTGAACTCGTATCTCTTCGGCTCGCTGTCGACGGTCTCGCAGGACGACGTGACGGCGATCTGTCTGCTCGCGGCCTTCGTGGTCGCGGTGACGGTCGGGCTGCGCCGCCAGCTGTTCGCGGTGAGCCAGGACGAGGAGTTCGCGCGCGTCACCGGTCTGCCGGTGCGGGCGCTGAACCTCCTTACGGCGGTGACCGCGGCGGTCACGGTCACCGTCGCCATGCGGGTCGTGGGCCTGCTCCTGGTGTCGGCCCTGATGGTGGTGCCGGTCGCGGCGGCGCAGCAGCTGACGCGCGGCTTCGCGGCGACGTTCGCGATCGCGGTGGCCATCGGCGTCAGCGTGACCATCGGCGGCACCGTCACCTCGTACTACCAGGACGTGCCGCCCGGCGCGACGATCGTGCTCCTGACCATCGGCGTGTTCATCGCCCTGACGATTCTGGCCACGCCGCTCGCCCGCAGAAGGGCGCGGGCCCAGGCCGTGGACGAGGCGGCGTGCACCGCGGACGTCCCGGCCGCCCGGGGCGCGACCGGCAAGGCCACGGTCTGAGGCGGCCCCGCGGGGCCGGGGAGGCCGATGAGACGGGGGCGGTCCGGACCACGCCGGTGGTACGGACCACTCCCATCGCTGTCCGAGAGCACTCTGGTCACAGTCGTGTACCGACCTGGCACAATGGCCGGGCGGGATCTGACATGCGACGGTTGTGCGGGCGAGCGCTGAGGAGGCATCTGTGACGACGGCGGGACCCCCCGTGCGAGGCCGGTCCACCCGGCAACGTGCCGCGGTGGCGGCGGCACTCGACGAGGTGGACGAGTTCCGCAGCGCGCAGGAGCTCCACGACATGCTCAAACACCGCGGCGACTCGGTCGGCCTGACCACGGTCTACCGCACCCTCCAGTCCCTCGCCGACGCCGGCGAGGTCGACGTGCTCCGCACCAACGACGGCGAGGCGGTCTACCGCCGCTGCTCGTCGGGCGAGCACCACCACCACCTGGTGTGCCGCGTCTGCGGCAAGGCCGTCGAGGTCGAGGGCCCGGCGGTGGAGAAGTGGGCGGAGGCCATCGCCGCGGAGCACGGATACGTGAACGTGGCGCACACGGTCGAGATCTTCGGCACGTGCGAGGACTGCGCCAAGAAGAAGTAGCCCCCAGCGGCCGACGTACGAGGGCCCGCACCGTCCCGCCGACGGTGCGGGCCCTCGTACATCACTGCGCGCTACTTCTTGAACTGGTCCTCGTTCGGGATCGCGCCGCCGAAGCGGCGGTCGCGCGACGCGTACTCCAGGCACGCGCGCCACAGGTCGCGCCGGTCGAAGTCCGGCCACAGGACGTCCTGGAAGACCATCTCGGCGTACGCGCTCTGCCAGATCAGGTAGTTGGAGGTGCGCTGCTCGCCGCTGGGCCGCAGGAACAGGTCCACGTCCGGCATGTCCGGGTAGTAGAGGTACTTGGCGAGGGTCTTCTCGTTGACCTTCGACGGGTCGAGGCGGCCGCTGCGCACGTCCTCGGCGAGGGCCTTCGCCGCGTCGGCGATCTCGGCGCGGCCGCCGTAGTTCATGCAGAAGTACAGCGTGAGCCGGTCGTTGTCCTTGGTCTGCTCCTGGGCGATCTGGAGCTCCTTGGCGACGGACTTCCACAGCTTGGGCATGCGCCCGACCCAGCGCACCCGCACGCCGAGCTCGTCGAGCTGGTCCCTGGTCTTGCGGATGAAGTCCCGGTTGAAGTTCATGAGGAAGCGCACCTCGTCCGGCGAGCGCTTCCAGTTCTCGGTGGAGAAGGCGTACAGGGAGATGTTCCCGACGCCCATCTCGATCGAGCCCTGGAGGACGTCGAGGACGCGCTCGGCGCCTACCTTGTGGCCCTCGGTGCGGGGCAGGCCGCGCTCCTTGGCCCAGCGGCCGTTGCCGTCCATCACGACGGCGACATGCTGCGGCACCAGCTCGCCGGGGATCTTCGGCGGCCGCGCTCCCGACGGGTGGGGCTCGGGCGGCGTGTACTCACGGCGGGACCGACCGAGGATTCCGCGACGTGCCATAAGGAACTACTCCCAGTGTGTGTGCGTACTTCGCGTTACTTCTCTACGTACCGAAGGGAGCGCAGGCCGCGCTCCAAGTGCCAGTGCAGATACGCCGATACGAGGCCGCTGCCCTCGCGCGCGTGCCGCGCCTCGCAGGCGTCCGCCGTCTGCCAGTCACCGGTGAGGAGCGCCGCGAGGTGCGTGAGCGTCTCCGCCGACGGTACGACGCTGCCCGGCACCCGGCAGTCCACGCAAATCGAGCCGCCGGACGCGACCGAGAAGAACCGGTTGGGGCCGGGGAGGCCGCACTTGGCGCAGTTGTCGAAGCTGGGCGCGTAGCCGTTCACGGCGAGTGAGCGGAGCAGGAACGCGTCCAGGACGAGGTGCGGCTCGTGCTCGCCGCGCGCGAGCGTGCGCAGGCCGCCGACGAGCAGCAGATACTGCTGCACGGCGGGCTCCCCCTCATGATCGGTGAACCGTTCCGCCGTCTCCAGCATGGCCGTGCCGGCCGTGTACCGGGCGTAGTCCGTGACGATCCCGCCACCGTACGGAGCGATGATCTCGCTCTGCGTGCACAGCGGCAGGCCACGCCCGATCAGTTCGCTGCCGCGCGCGAAGAACTGCACGTCCACGTGCGAGAACGGTTCGAGCCGCGCCCCGAACTTGGACTTCGTCCTGCGCACCCCGCGCGCCACCGCCCGCACCCGCCCGTGCCCGCGCGTGAGCAGCGTGATGATGCGGTCCGCCTCACCCAGCTTCTGCGTGCGCAGCACGACACCGTCGTCACGGAACAGGCTCATGGGCCCATTCTCGCGTATGCCCCGGCGGCGACGGGCCGGGGCCCGTCGGCCCGCCGTTCACCGCGTACGCCCGGCTGCGGACCGGTAGCGCACGAGAACCAGTCCCGCAGACCGGAGGCTCCATGAGCCCACAGCCGGGCTCTACGTCAAGGGACCTCGCCGCGGCTGCGCGCGTTCGCGTACGCCGTCGCCGCGCGCAGGCGCTCCGCCGCCGTCGCCGTGCGGAGCTTCTCCGGTGCGCAGTCCCACTCCCGGCCGCCGCCGTAGGGGCGCAGCTGGACGTACGGGCCCTCGTGGCCCATCACCCGGCCCACCTTGCCGGTGCGGGTGTCCACGGCGTATGTGCCGATGGGGAGTCTCATGCGGCCACCCCCCTGCCGGGGAGGCCAAAGGGCACCGCATTTCCTGCCGCCGCGTGGGCAGCGCGCACTTCTTCCACTGTTTCCTCCGCCTCTTCGGCACACCCCGCAGAGCGCGGGTTGCCTGCGGCGCTTTTCGCCGTCACGTGGCTCCCCTTCACCGCCGATTTTCACGCTTCGTATCCCTGCGGTGACTCATTGCGTCTAATGTGGGCAGGAGTCTGTCCTCTAGAACTGCGGGGCCGGGCCGTCTCGGCGTACGTCGCTGAAGTACTGGCGCGGCGTCACGCCCACCACGCGGTGGAACGCCGCCACGAACGAGCTCGCCGACGCGTAGCCCACCCTGCGGGCCACCGACTCCACCGTCAGGCCCTCGGCCAGGAGCGGCATGGCGGACTGCATGCGCAGCCGTTCGCGCCACTGGCCGAAGGGGAGGCCCGTCTCCGCGTTGAAGAGGCGGGCCAACGTCCGTGCGCTGACGCCCGCTAGGGCGGCCCAGGCCGCGAGGGGGCGGGGGTCGGCGGGGGCGGCGGCCAGGGCGCGGGCGACCGTGCGGGCGCGGGGGTCGCGGGGCTCGGTGACGGAGAGGCTGGTGACCGAGACGGGCGACAGGACGTCGAGGAGGACCGCCTCCGCGCGGGCGCGGGCGTCCCGGGGCAGGGCGTGGTCCGCCAAGTGGTCGATGAGGGCCCGGAGGAGGGGGCCGGCCGCAAGGACGGTGGGGTCGGTCCAGGCCGCGACCGGGGCGGGGCAGTGCGCCGGGTCGACGTACGGCGCCCGCATCACCGCGGCGCCCGCCGCCTCCGTCGCGTGCGGGACGCCCGCCGGGATCCACAGGGCGAGGGTGGGCGGGAGCAGCCAGGAGCCGTCGTGGGTGCGGATGCGCAGCAAGCCCCGCTCCGACCAGGCCAGTTGGTGGAAGGGGTGGGTGTGGGTGCCGAAGCGGAGGCCCTTGGGCATGGCGAACGTGCCGACGAGGATCGCCGTCGGCGGCACCCAACTCCCGTGTCCGTTACGCGACATGAGTCGGCAGCGTAGCCCGTGGCGGACACGGGCGGGCCGCGCCTAGCGTCCCGTACATGCCGATGAACAGAGCACACCGCAGATTGTGCAGCTCGCAGAAGTGGGCGCGGATGACACGGGACCACATCCTGCCGTTCGCCCTGGACGGCGTGGAGTTGGGCGACGACGTCCTGGAGATCGGCCCCGGCTACGGCGCCAACCTCCGTGTCCTCGTCGAGCGGGTGCCCCGCCTGACCGCCGTCGAGATCGACGGGGCCACGGCGCGGCTCCTGAAGGACCGGTGGGGCGACCGGGCGCGGATCCTGCACGCGGACGGCAGCGACCTGCCGCTGGCCGCCGACACCTTCGACTCCGTGGTCTGCTTCACCATGCTCCACCACGTCCCCACCGCCGCCCTGCAGGACCGCGTCTTCGCGGAGGCGCACCGGGTGCTTCGGCCCGGCGGGGTGTTCGCCGGGAGCGACAGCCAGTCGAGCTTCGGGTTCTGGCTGCTCCACCGCTTCGACACGATGAACGTCGTGGACCCCGGCACGCTGCCCGGGCGGCTCGCCTCCGCCGGGTTCAAGGACGTGGAGGTGGGGCTGCATCCGGCGTCGGGCGGGCTGAAGTTCCGGGCGCGGAAGGCCGGTTGACCCGGCTGTCGGGTTTGAGGGAGAGCCCCGCGCCGAGGAGGGCGGGGGCGCGCTCGCGCGGGGGCGTGGCGGGGCCGGGCGGCTCCGGGCCCGACGCGACCGCCGTCCGCAGCGGCCCCGCCCGGCAGGGCTCCGGTCGGCACGGCTCCGGTCGGCACGGCTCCGGTCGGCACGGCTCCGGTCGGCACGGCCCTCGTGACCGGCGCGACCAGCACCACCGGCAGCCGCGCGCCGGGCCGCGCCCGGCCACCCCGTACACGCCGGGAGCCGCAACGGCGAGATCACGCCGATGACATCGCCGTCGTCGTCACGCGGGTGACGGGACGGTCCGTGCGTCATCGGCCTGTGCCGCCCGGTGAGCTCTCCGCGCGCCCCGCCGCCCAAACGGTCCGCCCGGCGCGTACGCCGCGTTCCTGGCCGGGCTCGGCGAAGCGCTCGGCCGGGGTTCGCAGGACCGGGTCACCGACGCCGTCGGGCGGGGCGCGGGGCGGGCGGCCCCGGGGCTTCGGGGCTTCGGGGCTTCGGGGCTTCGGTGGCCGCTACGGCCCGTCCCGCTCCACGGTCACCGACCCGTCCCGGTAGTCGAGCCGGATCCGCACCCGCTCCCCCGCCGCCGTGACCCGCGCCCGCACCTGTACGCCCTCGGGGAGTCCCGCCGCGACCGGCCGCACCCCGCACTCCGCGCGGATCCGGTCGACCAGCTCCCGCATGCCCGTCGCGTCGGGGCGCAGGCCCAGGTACCAGGCGGTGCCGCGCCCGTACGCGTGCCGGGTCACGGCGGGCCCGCCCCCGGCGTAGGCGCGCACCGGCTCGGCGCCCTCGAGGCGGAGCACCTCCGCCCAGCTCCCGTCGGGGCGCGGGTCGAACTCCTCCACCGTGAGCCCGAGCACCTCCCGCAGCGGGCCCGGGTAGCCGCCTTCGTGGACGCGGTCGTGCTCGTCGACGATGCCGGAGAAGTACGAGACGACGAGGGTGCCGCCGCCGTGGACGTACTCCGTCAGGCGCCGGGCCGTGGCGCGGGTGAGCGCGTACAGCTGCGGGACGAGGACCAGGCGGTACGCGGTCAGGTCCGCGTCGACCGGCACCACGTCGCAGGCCACCGACGCGTCGTACAGCGGCTTGTGGTGGGCGAGGGCCGCGTCGAGGACGTCGACGGACGCGCTCGGGTGCGCGTCGAGCTCCGCCGCCCACCAGCTCGGCCAGTCCAGGACGAGGGCGGCGTCGGCGGGCTCGGGGCGGGCGCCCAGGAGGTCGCCGTGGCGGGCCAGTTCGGCGCCGAGCTCCGTCACCTCGCGGAAGGTCCGCGTGTCGCGGCCCGCGTGCGGCACCATCGCCGAGTGGAACTTCTCCGCGCCGCCGCGCGACTGGCGCCACTGGAAGAAGAGCACCGCGTCCGCGCCGTGCGCCACCGCCTGCCAGCTGTCCAGACGCATCCGTCCGGGCGGTTTGCGGCCGTTGTGGGCGCGCCAGTTCACCGCTGACGGGGCCTGTTCGAGGAGCAGCCAGGGCTGCCCCCGCTTGAGGCCGCGCATCACGTCGTACGCGAACGCGGTGGGCTGGGGGGCGTCCGGGTCGTGCGGGTCCGGGTACGAGTCGTAGGAGATCACGTCCAGGTGCGGGGCCCAGCGGAAGAGGTCCAAGGTCTTCGCGACCGGCACGAAGTTCGTGGTGACGGGGACGCCGGGGGTCAGCCGGGTGAGGACGTCCTTCTCCGCCAGGTAGCAGGCGAGGAGTTCGTCGGAGGAGAAGCGCCAGTAGTCGGCCTGCTGGGCGGGGTTGCAGAAGGACGGGGCGGTGCGCGGGGTGTGGATCTCGTCCCAGGTGCTGTAGCGCTGCGACCAGAAGGCGGTGGACCAGGCGTCGTTGAGCGCGTCGAGGGTGCCGTGGCGGGCGCGCAGCCAGGTGCGGAACGCCGCCGTGGACACCTCGCAGTGGCAGTGCCGGGAGATGTGGCAGCCGTACTCGTTGCCGATGTGCCACAGGGCGAGGGCCGGATGGCCGGCGTACCGGGTGGCGAGGCGCTCCACCAGGCGGACGGCGTAGCGGCGGAAGACGGGGCTGGACGGGCACCAGTGCTGGCGCGAGCCGGGGAACAGACGGGTGCCGTCCGCGAGGACCGGCAGCGTCTCGGGGTGCAGGCGGGCCAGCCACGGGGGCGGTGAGGCGGTCATGGTCGCCAGGCAGACGTGGACGCCCGCGTCGGCGAGGCGGTCCAGGTGCGCGTCCAGCCAGGTGAAGTCGTACGTCCCGGGGGTGGGTTCGGTGCGGGCCCAGGCGAAGATGCCGAGCGTCACGAGGTTCACCCGCGCCGCGCGCATCAGCTCGATGTCCTCGGCGTGCGTGGCGGGCCCCCACTGCTCGGGGTTGTAGTCCCCGCCGTACCCGATCGCCGGAACGCGTCCGAACAAAGGGCCTCCGCCTCCCCCGAAACACCCCGGTCCGACACCTTGACCAGGCCTTGCCCCGCTCTTATGGTCGCTCCGCCAGCTACGACGTAGGACGTCGGATGTCTTCAGTGCAGCGTACTCCCGCCAGGCCCGCCCAGGGCCCGTGACCCGCATCTCCACACGACTCCCCAGGGAGGCACCTGTGAGCGACCTGACCCCCATGACACGTGACGGCGAGGGACCCGGCCGGCGGTCCGTCCTCAAGTACGGCGGCGCCCTGGGCCTGACCACGGGGCTCGGCGGCGGTCTTGTGGCGTGCGGCGGGCCCGAGTCCACCAACGACACCGGGGGCGGCGGCAAGGGCGGCACCATGACCGCCGTCATCGGCTACGGCAACGACGGCAGTTGGGACCCGACCCTGACCGCGTCGGCCTTCGCCATGGCGGGCAACGAACACATCTACGAGGCGCTGCTCGGCACCGACCCGATCACCCGCGAGCCGTATCCGCAGCTGGCCACGGCCGTGCCGAGCGATCTGAAGGCCACGACGTGGAAGTTCGAGCTGCGCGCGGGCGCCAAGTGGCACGACGGGAAGCCCGTGACGGCCGACGACGTCGTCTTCGTCTTCGACCGGATCCTCGACCCGGACACGCAGACCCTCGCCAAGGGGTTCTTCGCGAGCTGGCTCAAGGAGGTCAAGAAGGTCGACGCGACCCATGTCGAGCTCGTGCTGAAGTTCCCCTTCCCGGACGGCGCCGCCCGGCTCACCCTCGCCAAGATCATGCCGAAGCACGTCTTCTCCGAGCCGGGCGCGTGGGAGGACGCCACCAAGGGCAAGGCGGTGGGCTCGGGCCCGTACCGGCAGACCGCGCACCACCCGAAGTCCAACACGACGTTCGAGGCGTTCGACGACTACAACGGCCCGCGCAAGGCCGCGTTCAAGAAGATGAACTGGCTGACGATCGTCGACGCCGCCCCGCGCGTCGCGAAGATCTCCGGCTCCAGCGCCGACGCCGAGATCTCCGACAACATCCCGTACGCCAACATCGAGCAGCTCAAGAAGGGCGGCATGACCGTCGAGGGCGGCGCCGGGATGAACAACCTCTTCCTGATGTTCAACACCGCCCACGAGCCCTTCGACGACGTGCGCGTGCGCCAGGCGCTGCACTACGCCATCGACCGCGCGAAGATGATCGAGGTCGCCCTGAAGGGGCACGGGAAGGCCGCCACGTCGTTCCTGAACGAGGGCAACCCGAGCTACCGGCCCGCCAAGACCGTGTACGGCTACGACCCGAAGAAGGCCAAGGCCCTCCTGAAGGAGGCGGGCGTCTCCGGCCTGAAGGTCAACCTCATGGCGGTCAACGTCAGCTGGATCGTGGACTGCCTGCCCACCATCAAGGCCTCCTGGGACGCGATCGGCGTCAGGACGACCCTCGACCCGCAGGAGACCACCGCCGTCTTCACCAAGCTGGACCAGAAGAAGGACTTCCAGGTCGTCGCGGCCGCGTCGAACCCCAACCAGTTCGGCATCGAGGCCGACCTGATCATGCACTACAACTACGGCCCCGAGAACCTGTGGATGGGCTACGCCCGCTGGGCGAAGAACGCCCGCGCCAAGGAGCTGTTCCGGCGGATGGACCAGGCCACGCGCGAGCCCGACGCCACCCGCAAGAAGGCGATGGTGCAGGACTACATCGACATCGTCGCCGAGGAAGCGGTGCTCTACCCCGTCGTCCACAACGAGCTCATGACCGCGTGGGACCCCAAGAAGCTCACCGGCATAAGGCCGCAGCCCTACCCCGGCATCAACCTCCTCCAGGCCAAGTGGGTGTGACCCGAGGCCGGCCGAGGACCCGCCAGTGAGGAGCCGTTCCACGTGACCGCGATCCTGCGCATCCTGCTCCGCCGCGTCGCCCTGCTCGTCCCGCTGCTGCTCGGCATCGTCCTGTTCGTGTTCCTGGTGATGCGCTTCTCCGACGTCGACCCGGCGTCCGCGTTCTTCCAGGGCGCCAACCCGACGCCCGAGCAACTGCACCAGTTCCGCGAGGAGAACGGTCTGCTCGACCCGCTGCCGGTGCGGTACGTCGACTTCGTCGGCGATCTGCTCGGCGGCGACATGGGCATCAGCGTGCTCACCCGCTCCCCCGTCATCGACCAGGTCACCACCGCCCTGCCGCTGACGATGCAGCTCACCTTCCTCGGCCTCGGCATCGCCGTCGTCGTGTCGCTGCTCCTCGGCGTGACCGCCGCGATCTACCGGGACCGCCTCCCCGACCAGATCATCCGCGTCGTGTCCCTGACCGGCGTCGCGGCGCCCGGCTTCTGGCTCGCCCTCCTGATGATCCAGTACCTGGCGGTCGACCTCGGCTGGTTCCCCACCGGCGGGTACGTGAACCCGGGCGACTCGTTCACCGGCTGGCTGAAGACGATGACGCTGCCCGCGCTCGCCCTGTCCCTGCCGGTGGCCGCGCAGATGACCCGCATCATCCGCACGTCCGTCGTCGAGGAGCTCGACAAGGACTACGTCCGCACGGCCGTCGGCAGCGGTCTGCCGCCCGTCGTGGTCGTCGGCCGCAACGTCCTGCGCAACGCCCTCATCAACCCGCTGACCGTGCTCGGCCTGCGCGTCGGCTATCTGCTCGGCGGCGCCGTCGTCATCGAGACGATCTTCTCGCTGCCCGGCATGGGCAAGCTCATGATCGACGCCGTGAAGAACGGCGACCCCGCCGTCGTCCAGGGCGTCGTCATCACCACCGCCGTCGGCTTCGTCGTCGTCAACCTCGTCATCGACATCCTGTACCTGCTGGTCAACCCGCGCCTGAGGGGGACCTCCTGATGTTCCTGGCCGACCCGCGCCCGAGGGGAGCCCGCTGATGCTGCTCGCCTCCCGCAAGGCGCTGACCGAGCGGTTGTCCCGGCCGGGGCTCCGGCTCCGCTCGCTGCGCAAGCTGCCCGTCCTGTCCCGCGTCGCCGTCGGCGTCCTCACCGTCGTCGTGCTCGTCGCCCTGTTCGCGCCGCTCATCGCGCCGCACGACCCGCTCGACCAGCAGTCCCTCGCCGGCGGCACCGGACACCCCTCCGCCGACCACTGGATGGGCCAGGACAGCCTCGGCCGGGACATCCTCAGCAGGCTGATGTACGGGGCCCGCTGGTCCCTCGCGATCGGGCTCGGCGCGACGCTGCTCGCGCTCGTCGTGGGCGCGGTCGTCGGAGCGGTCGCGGCCACGTCCAGGAAGGCCGTGGACGAGACGCTGATGCGGGTGCTCGACGTCGTCATGGCCTTCCCCGGCATCGCGCTCGCCGCCGTGCTCGTCGCCGTGTTCGGCGGCGGCATCACCGTCCTGATCTGCGCGATCGCGTTCCTGTTCACCCCGCCGGTCGCCCGCGTCGTACGCGCCAACGTCCTCGACCAGTACGGCGAGGACTACGTCACCGCCGAACGCGTCGTCGGCGCCCGCACCCCGCACATCCTCATCAAGCACGTCGCCATCAACTGCGCCGCGCCGATCCTCGTCTTCTGCACCGTGCAGGTCGCCGAGGCCATCGTGTTCGAGGCGTCGCTGTCCTTCATCGGCGCGGGCGTGCGGCCGCCGGACCCGTCCTGGGGCAGCGTCATCGCCGACGGCAAGAACATGGTCCTCACCGGCGGCTGGTGGGCGACCGTCTTCCCCGGCCTGCTGATGCTCATCACCGTCCTGTCCCTGAACGTCCTGTCCGAGGGCGTCTCCGACGCGTGGGCCGCGCCGTCCGCACGCGAGGTCACCGGCGGCCGCGAGAAGGACCGCGTCGAGGCCCCCGAACCCGGCAGCGGCAAGGTCCTCGACCTGCCGGGGCTCACCGAGGCCGCCGCCCGCCTGCGCGCCCGCGCCCGGCCGCTGCCCGAAGGCCCGCCCGTCCTGGACGTACGGGACCTCGCCATCGGCTTCGACGCCCGGCACGAGGGCGTCGACATCGTCGACGGCATCAGCTTCCAGGTGCGCCCCGGCGAAGTCCTCGGCCTGGTCGGCGAGTCGGGCTGCGGCAAGTCGCTGACCGCCCTGACCGTCATGGGCCTGCACCCCAAGGGCGCCCGCGTCCGCGGGCACGTCACCTTCGACGGCCAGGAGCTCGTCGGCCTGCCCATGCGGGCCCGGCGCCGCCTGCTCGGCCACGACATGGCGATGATCTACCAGGACGCCCTGTCGTCCCTGAACCCCGCGATGACCGTACGCGCCCAGCTCAAGCAGGTCGTCCGGCGCGGCGGCCGGCGCAGCCCCGCCGAACTCCTCTCGCTCGTCGGCCTCGACCCCGACCGCACGCTGAGCAGCTATCCGCACGAGCTCTCCGGCGGCCAGCGCCAGCGCGTCCTGATCGCCATGGCCCTGTCCCGCGACCCGAAGCTGATCGTCGCCGACGAGCCCACGACCGCGCTGGACGTCACCGTCCAGGCCCAGGTCATCCAACTCCTGCTGCGCCTGCGCGAAGAGCTCGGCTTCGCCCTCGTCCTGGTCTCGCACGACCTGGCGCTCGTCGCCGACGTCACCGACCGGGTCGCGGTGATGTACGGCGGCCAGATCGTCGAGACCGGCGTGACCGCCGACCTCGTCGAGGCCCCCACCCACCACTACACGCGCGGCCTCCTCGGCTCGGTCCTCTCCCTGGAGTCCGCCGCGGAGCGCCTCACCCAGATCAAGGGCGTCGTCCCGTCCCCCGCGGACTTCCCCGCGGGCTGCCGCTTCGCCGACCGCTGCCCGCTCGCCGACGACCTGTGCCGCACGACGGCACCCGAACTCGTGGGCGCACCCGGGCACAGGACGGCGTGTCACCATCCGGCGATCGAGGCCTCCACGGCAGAGGGCCCGCGAGAGAGCGAGGCGGTCCGTGACCGTGCCTGACACCCCCTCCGACGGCTCTTCCCATGGCTCTTCCCCTGGCTCCGACGCCCTCGTGACGCTCCGGGACGCGCACGTCGTCCACAAGGCCCGCACCGGCGGCGTGTTCTCCCGCGACAAGGTGTACGCCCTCACCGGCGCCGACCTGACCATCGCGCCCGGCGAGACCGTCGGCGTCGTCGGCGAGTCGGGGTGCGGCAAGTCGACGCTCGCCAAGGTCCTCGTCGGCGTGCAGCGGCCGACGGCCGGGACCGTCGCGTTCCGCGGCCGCGACCTGTGGGAGATGCGACCCGCCGAGCGCCGCACCACCCTCGGCAGCAACACCGCCATGATCTTCCAGGACCCGTCGACGGCCCTCAACCGCCGCCTGCCCGTCCGCCAGATCCTGCGCGACCCGCTCGACGTGCACCGGCGCGGCACGCCCGCCCAACGCGCGGAGCGGGTGCGGGAGTTGATGAGCCTCGTCGGCCTCCCGACGGCCCTCGCCGACGGTCTGCCCGGGCAGCTCTCCGGCGGCCAGCGGCAGCGCGTCGCCATCGCCCGCGCGCTCGCCCTCGAACCGGACCTCGTGGTCGCCGACGAGCCGACGAGCGCCCTCGACGTCTCCGTACGCGCCCAGATCCTCAACCTCCTCCTCGACCTCAAGGAACGCCTGGGCCTCGCCCTGGTCTTCGTCTCCCACGACATCCAGACCGTCCGCAGGATGAGCGACCGGGTCATCACCATGTACCTCGGCCGGATCGTCGAGGAGTCGCCCGCCGCCGACATCCTCGACACGGCCCGCCACCCCTACACCCGCGCCCTGTTCTCCGCCACGCCCGGACTGCTCGACCCGATCGACCCGATCCCCCTGGTCGGCCCGGTGCCGTCGGCCACGCGGCCGCCGAGCGGCTGCCCCTTCCGCACGCGGTGCTGGAAGGCGGACGATGTGTGCGCGGAGGTCATGCCGGACCCCGTGAACGCGGATGCGGATGCGGGCGCGGGCGCCGGTGCCGGTAGCGATACCGATGCCGGTGCCGGGCACCGCTTCCGGTGCCACCACCCCGTACTGCCCGGCGAGTCCACCCAGGACCTCGTCGCTACGGCCGCCGCCACGGCCACGTCCAAGGAGGCTCCATGACCCTTCCCGCCCTGTTGACCGGTGTCGTACCCCCCGTCTGCACCCCTCTGACCCCGGACAACGAGGTGGACACCGCCTCCCTGGAACGCCTCGTCGACCATCTCGTCGACGGTGGCGTGGACGGGCTCTTCGTCCTCGGCTCCACGTCCGAGGCGGCGTATCTGCCGGACGGGCACCGCGAGACGGTCGTGCGGACCGTCGTACGTCACGTCGGCGGCCGGCTGCCCGTCCTCGCCGGGGCCATCGACATGACCGCCCCGCGGGTCCTCGACCACGTCCGCGTCGCCGCGGCCGCCGGGGCCGACGCGGTCGTCGTCACCGCCCCGTTCTACACCCGCACCCACCCCGCCGAGATCGCCCGCCACTTCCGTCTCGTCTCCGACCGGGGCGGTCTGCCCGTCTTCGCGTACGACATCCCCGCCGCCGTCCACACCAAGCTCGACGCCGACCTCGTTCTCGGCCTCGCGGCCGACGGGGTCCTCGCGGGCCTCAAGGACTCCAGCGGTGACGACGGCGGCCTGCGCCGCGTGCTCCTCGGCGCCCGTGGGCTCCCCTCCTTCAGCGTCCTCACCGGTGCCGAGCTCACCGTCGACTCCGCCCTCGCTATGGGGGCGCACGGTGTGGTTCCCGGGCTCGGGAACGTTGATCCGCACGGCTACGTACGGCTCTACCGGCACTGTCAGGACGCCGACTGGGCGTCGGCGCGCTCCGAGCAAGAACGCCTCTGTGCCCTCTTCCGCATGGTGGACGCGGGCCCTTCCTCCCGCATGGGGCGGAGCTCCTCCGCCCTCGGCGCGTTCAAGGCCGCCCTCCACCTCCGCGGCATCATCGCCCACCCCCTGACGGCGTCCCCCCAAATCCCCCTCTCCCCCGAGGAAACAGAACAGGTAGGCAAACACCTGGCCACCGCGGGCCTCCTGTAACCCACGCCCGGTACTACACCCCTCACCCTCAAACGCCGGACGAACCATCACCCCACCCACCCGCCCTTCCCGGCTCCGCCGCACGCATGGGGCTGCGCCCCTCTCCCCCCTCATCGCCGCTCCGCGCCTCGCCCTCAAACGCCGGGCAGGCTGATATCCCCCACCCACCCGCCCTTCCCCGGGGCTGCCGCCCCGGCCCCCGCCACATCGGCCGCCTCACACCGCCGAGCCAGCTCGCCCACCTGCCCTTCTCACATGGGGCTTCGCCCCTTTCCCCCTTTGTCGCCGCTTCGCGGCTCGTCCTCAAACGCCGGACGGGCTGAGATGCGCTGCACAGCCGCCCCTGAAAGGGGCGGGTGGGCGGGAGAAAGCGAGCGCGCAGCGCGAAGCCAGCTCGGCGCCGCACGGCGGCGGGGCTGGGCGGGAGCACGTGTGTGGCGGGGCCGTCGGGTCGTGCGGGGTCCAGGGTGGCGGTACTGGGGGTAAGCGCGCAGCGCGGTGGTCAGGTGTGGTGGCGGTCGGGGCGGTAGCCCCCGGGGGAGGGTGGGTGTGCAGCGCGGTGGGTGGCCCGATGTGGTGGGGGCCGGGGCGGTAGCTCCGGAGAAGGGCGGGTGGGTGGGGTTTTCTAGCCTGCCCGGCGTTTGAGGGCGAGGCGCGGAGCGGTGATGAGGGGGGAAAGGGGCGCAGCCCCAGCCGAGCGGCGGAGCCGGGGAAGGGCGGGTGGGTGGGGGAAGTGAGAGGGGGGCAGCCTCGGGTGAGGGGTGTGGTTTGGGGCGTCCTGCCAGGGTTACGTGCCTGGGGTCACCAGACCCGATTCATAAGCCGTAATGACCAGTTGGGCGCGGTCACGGGCCGAGAGTTTGCCCATGATGCGGCTGACATGGGTCTTGGCGGTGAGAGGGCTGAGACCCAACGTCTCGGCCACCTCGGTGTTGTTGAGGCCCCGCGCGACCAGCGTGAGGACCTGCCGCTCGCGGTCGGAGAGCGCGGAGACCTCCCCGGCGGTGACCCCACCCGCCCCGGGCGGCGTCTCCGGCTGCCGCAGGACACGGGCGATGAGCCGCCCGGTAGGACCGGGCGACAGCAGCGCCTCCCCCGCCGCCACGGTCCGTATCGCGTCGAGCAACTCCGCCGGCTTCGTGTCCTTGACCAGAAACCCGGACGCCCCCGCGCGCAGAGCATCGACCACGTGCTCGTCGGTGTCGTACGTCGTGAGCATGAGCACCTTCACCCCGGCGAGGTCCTCGTCGGCGGCGATGAGGCGGGTCGCCTCGATCCCGTCGAGGTCGGGCATGCGGATGTCCATGACGACGAGGTCGGCGCCCCCGGCACGGGCGAGCTCGACGGCCTCGCGGCCGGTGCCCGCCTGCGCGACGACCTCCATGTCGGCGGCGGACTCGATGAGCATCGCGAACGCGGCCCGCACCAGGGCCTGGTCGTCGGCGAGCACGACCCGGATGGTCCGCGTCACCGTCCGACCCCCTCCCCCGGCCGCACGTCCCCGAGCGGCAGTTCCGCCACCACCTCGAACCCCCCGTCGTCGCGCGGCCCCGCCTCCAGCGTCCCGCCGACGCTGCGGGCCCGCTCCCGCATCCCGATGATGCCGAACCCGGGCGCGAGCCCCGCACCGGGGTCCGCGACGGGACCGGCCCCGTCGTCGGTGACCGACACACGCACCACCCCGTCCTGCTCCCGTATCCCGACGCACACGGTGAGGCCGGGCCCGCCGTGCCGGACGGCGTTGGTGAGGGCCTCCTGCACGATGCGGTAGGCGGCGACCCCGACGGCGGGCGGCGCCGCCACGTCCCGCACGGCGAGGTCGATCTTGGCGCCCGCGGTGCGGGCGGCGTCGGCGAGGTCGCCGACGCGGTCGAGGCCGGGCAGCGGGCCGCGGGACTCGTCGGCGCCGTCGGCGGACTCGGTGCCGGAGCGCAGGACTTCGAGGGTGGCGCGGAGCTCGCCGCGCGCGGTGCGGCAGGTCTCGGCGATGTCGTCGAGGGCGGCGGCGATGGCCGCGCGGTCCAGGCGTTCGGGGTCGGCGGCGAGGACGTGCGCGGCGACGGACGTCTGCACGCCGACGAGGGTGATGCTGTGCGCGAGCAGGTCGTGCAGGTCGCGGGCGACGCGCAGGCGCTCCTCGGCGACGCGGCGCCTGGCCTCCTCCTCGCGGGTGCGCTCGGCGCGCTCGGCACGCTCCTCGACGGAGGCGATGTACTGCCGGTGCACGCGCACGTACGTACCGAAGAGCAGGACGGCGACGATCCAGCCCGAGATCCGCAGGATCTCCTCGACCTGTTTGGGGCCGACGCTCGCGTTCACCGCGAGGGTGATGCCGACGATGACGACGCCGGTCACGAGGGCGCGGCGGGGGCGCCCGGAGACGGCGACGGTGTACAGGGCGACCATGCCGACGGGGATCGCGGTGGTGTGCGGGTAGTCGACCGCGTGGTACGGCGCGACGCAGGCGACCGTCGCGATCAGCACCGGCATGGGGTGGCTGCGGCGCCAGACGAGCGGGATGTGGGCGGCCACGAGCAGCGCCCACCCGAACACGTCGAGGGAGCGGCTGCCGTCCGCGGCCACGAGGCCGATGATCGAGTCGGCGACCATGAGGAACGCGGCGAACAGCGCGTCGTCGCGCAGGACGCGCCGCGTCCCCGGCACGGCTCCCGAGAACGGCCACCAAGGGCGCGCGGCTGACGGCGGGTACGGCACGTCGTCGGGTCCCCCTTCCCGCGGACACCTGTCGGCTGTGTCCATGTGGCCCCCATCTTCCAGGAAGGCGGCGCCCCTCCGGGAGGGAGGGGCGCCGCGGTGTGCGTACGCATCACATGTGGATCACGTACGGGTCAGCGGACGGGGGCCAGTTCGGGCTCGTCCGGTGCCGGTGCGGCGGGCTTGTGCGGCCGCCGCGCCAGGGGTCCCGGCCACCACACCTTGTCGCCGAGCGCGAGGCTCGCGGACGTCACCAGGTACGTCCGCACCAGGAAGGTGTCCAGGAGCACGCCGACGGCGATGACGAAGCCGAGCTCGACGAGCTGCACCATCGGCATGTTGGTGAGGACGGCGAAGGTCGCGGCGAGGACGAGGCCCGCGGAGGCGATCACGCCGCCCGTGGTGCGCAGGGCGGTGAGGGCCGCGGTGCCGGTGTCCGCCCCTTGCAGGCACTCCTCGCGCATGCGGTGCATGAGGAAGATGCCGTAGTCCACACCCAGTGCGACGAGGAACACGAAGGAGAGGAGGCCGAGGCTCGGGTCGGTGCCGTCGAAGCCGAAGACCGGCCCGAAGACGAGCCCGCCGATGCCGAGCGAGGCGCCCCACACCGCGACGACCGCGAGGAGCAGCAGCAGCGGCGCGATCAGGCTGCGCAGCAGCGCGACGAGGACGAGCAGGACGGCGGCGAGGACGATCGGCACGACGACGAGCCGGTCACGGGCGTTGGTGTCCTTCAGGTCGAGCTGTTCGGCGCTGGGCCCGCCGACGTACGCGCCCTGGCCGTCCAGCTTGTCGCGCAGCGCCTCCAGGGTCGCGGTCTCCGCAGAGCTCTGGGGCGCGCCCTTGGCGATGACGGACAGTTCGGTCCAGCGGTCCGACGTACGGCCGCGCTCGGCGCTGTCGACGCCGGGTACGGCCCGCGCCTGCTTCAGGAGGTCATCGGCGCGGTCGGCGGGCGCGATGACGGTGATGGGCTGGGTGCCGCGCTCGGGGTAGGCCTTGGCGAGGGTCTGCATCGCGGCGATGGAGTCCGGCTTGCTGGTGAAGGAGTCCTCCTGCTTGAGGTGTCCCGGCAGGTTGAGCACGCCGAGGGCGAGCGCGCCGAGCAGCACGGCGCCGGAGGCGAGGACGACCAGGGGCCTGCGCCCGGCGGACGTGCCCATGGACGCGAACAGCGAGCGGCGCTTCTTCGGCTCGCTGCCGAACGCGGGCACCAGCGGCCAGAACACCCGGCGCCCGAGCACCACGAGCAGCGCGGGCAGCAGCGTCAGCATCGCCACGAGCGCGCACAGCACGCCGACGGCGCCCAGCGGGCCCATGCCGCGGCTGGAGTTGAGGTCGGCGGCGAGGAGGCAGAACAGGCCCGCGGCGACGGTGCCGGACGAGGCGAGCACGGCGGGCCCGCAGCCGCGCAGGGCGGTGCGCATGGCGTCGTAGGGCCGCTCGATCCGGCGGAGTTCCTCGCGGTAGCGGGAGACGATGAGCAGGGCGTAGTCGGTGCCCGCGCCGAAGACGAGGATCGTCATGATGCCGGAGCTCTGGCCGCTGACGGTGGTGTCGAAGGCCTGGTTGAGGCCGTAGGCGACGCCCATGGAAAGGAAGTTGGCGACACCGGCGACGACGAGCGGCACGAGCCAGAGCAGCGGGCTGCGGTAGATGAGGATGAGCAGGACCGCGACGACGGCGACGGTGGTGTAGAGCAGCGGCCCGTCGAGGGACTGGTAGACCTCGCCGGCGTCGGTGGCGAGCGCGCCGGGCCCGCCGACGTCGACGCTGAGTCCGTCGACGCTCTTGGCGATGTCGCGCACGTCGTTGACGAACGTGTCGCGCTTGTCCTCGTCGATGCCGGGCTCGGTGCTTGCGACCGGGTACATGAGCGTGGCCCCGTCCTTCGACGCCACCCCCGTGGGCGTCGCGACGAGCTTCAGCTGCCGGTCCACCGAGGCGACCTGGTCGGCCGCCGCCTTCCGGTCGGCGGCGCTGAGGCCGCCGTCGCGGTGGTAGACGAGGACGAGTTCGGTGGTCTCGCCGCCGGGCAGCCGCTCCTGGATCTTGGCGACCTGCGTGGAGTCGGCGTTCGCGGGCAGATAGTCCACGGCCCGGTCGTGCTGGACGTCGCCGAGCTTCCCGGCGAACGGCCCCGCGAGCGCGAGGACGGCGACCCAGATGCCGAGCAGCACCCAGGGCACTGCACGTGGTCGTCGGCGCTTGCTGGTTGTCGCGGCCCCCATCGGTGGGCTCCCTCCCGTGACGGTGTCTGACGGCTTCCAGACTCCCGTCGCGCGGGGGCCGATTCGTCGGACGGGAGGGCGAGTTGGGGGTTACGCCCGGGGGCGGTACGGGGCGCGGAGTACTCCCTGGGGAGTAACGGCGGGGAGTACGGGGGAACGGTTCGGCACCGGAGCACCGGAGCACCGGAGCACCGGAACGTCGGAGTGCCAGAGCGCCGGAACCTCAGAACGGGGTGCGCTGGGCGGCCAGCATGAGGCGGGCCACGTCGTCGGCGGTGATGGTCAGGGCGCAGCCCGCCGTGGCGAGCACATCGCGCTCGGCGGGCGTGTACGGCCCGTCGGCGAGGGCGATGCGGGCGCCCTTCAGGAGCAGGGCTTCGCGGCCGGCGGGCGCGAGGTGGGCGGCGAGCGGGCCGAGCGCCTCGTGGAGTTCGATGGCGAGGCCGGGCGCGCAGTCGGGGGCGCCGGGGCGGCCGGTGTCGGCGGCGAGCGCGTCGGCGAGGGCGATGAGCCGCTCTTCGGTGCAGTCGTCGAATCCGGCGCCGCGCAGGGTGGTGACGGCCGCGTCGAGGGTGGCGCGGGACGCGGCGCCGCCGGTGGTGAGGACGGCGATGACGACGGTGTGGACGGCGTCGCGGAGCATCGCGGAGAGCCGGACGGTGGTGGGGTGGTCGAGCGCGTCGAGGCCGAAGTGGTCCTGGCAGGCGGCGCATTCGACGACGGGCCCGGTGCGGCCGCGGGAGAGCAGCGGCACGCCGAGGACGACGAAGCGGCGCCGCCCGGTGCGCCGCTGGTAGTTGCGGTCGCCGCCGCAGCCGGGACAGAAGAACTCGCCGTCGCAGACGGTGGTCCAGGCGGTGCGGGTGCCGATCAGACGGCGTACGCGGGGCAGGCGCGCGCGGCGGCCCGCGCGGCCGAGTGGGGTGGTCCTGCCCGGGATGCGGGAGTTCCGGCCTTCTCGTTCCCGGTCTGGCAGCACCACGCACCTCCACGACTCCGCGGCAGCACTGCCGCGTTGGCGTGATGTTAGCCACATCGATGTTGTCGCGTCAGTACCCCGGAAGGGAGATGGCCGGTTGGTGGCCCGGACCTTTCGGTGCGGACGCCGTGGCCCCCCCCCGCCCCGGGGCGGGGGGGGGCCCCCAAAAACCAGTAGCACACGGGGCCCCACCG
>NZ_JBHYJH010000120.1:22554-30852 GCF_042740445.1 Streptomyces sp. NPDC059003
GGACGGGCGGGGCCACGAAAACACCTGTCGAACAGGGGACCGAACGGCCTCAGCGGGCCGCGCGGTTGACGGCGGAGACGACCGCCTTCATGGACGCACGTGTCGTATTCGCGTCAATGCCGACGCCCCACAGGACGCGGTCGCCGATGGCGCACTCGATGTAGGAGGCGGCCTGCGCGGAGACGCCCTCGCTCATCGTGTGCTCCTGGTAGTCGAGCAGGCGCAGGTCGATGCCGACGATGGACTGCAGGGCGTTGAAGAACGCGGAGATCGGGCCGTTGCCGGAGCCGGTCAGGACGACGTCGGCGCCGTCGACGGTGGCCTCGACGGTGAGCGTGTCGGTGCCGTCGACGTCGGTGATCGTCTGGCCGTTCTTGACCTGGATGCGGCCCCAGGGCTTCTCCGGGTTCGGCAGGTACTCGTCCTGGAAGACGCCCCAGATCGCGGCGGGCGTGAGCTCGCCGCCCTCGGCGTCGGTCTTCGCCTGGATGATCTTCGAGAACTCGATCTGCATCCGGCGCGGCAGGTCCAGGTTGTGGTCGTTCTTCAGGACGTACGCGACGCCGCCCTTGCCGGACTGGGAGTTGACCCGGATCACGGCCTCGTAGGTGCGGCCGACGTCCTTGGGGTCGATGGGCAGGTACGGCACGGCCCACTCGATGTCGTCGACGGTCTTGCCGGCGGCCGCGGCGCGGGCCTCCATGGCGTCGAAGCCCTTCTTGATGGCGTCCTGGTGGGAGCCGGAGAAGGCGGTGTAGACGAGGTCGCCCGCGTACGGGTGGCGGGGGTGGACCTCCATCTGCGTGCAGTACTCGTACACGCGGCGGATCTCGTCGATGTCCGAGAAGTCGATCTGCGGGTCGATGCCCTGGCTGAACAGGTTCATGCCGAGGGCGACCAGGTCGACGTTGCCGGTGCGCTCGCCCTGGCCGAACAGGCAGCCCTCGACGCGGTCGCCGCCCGCCATCACGGCGAGCTCGGCGGCGGCGATGGCGGTGCCGCGGTCGTTGTGCGGGTGGATGGACAGGCAGACGTGCTCGCGCCGCGACAGGTTGCGGCTCATCCACTCGAAGCGGTCCGCGTGCGTGGACGGCGTGGAACGCTCCACGGTGGCGGGCAGGTTGAGGATGATCTCGCGCTCGGCGTCGGGCTGCCAGACGTCCATGACGCCCTCGCAGACCTCCAGGGCGAAGTCCAGCTCGGTGTCGGTGAAGATCTCCGGCGAGTACTGGTACCCGAAGACGGTCTCGGGCCCCAGCAGCTTCTCCGCGTACTCCATCACCAGGCGCGTGCCGTCGACGGCGATCTGCTTGACCTGCTCGCGCGAGCCGCGGAAGACGACCTCGCGCCAGACCGGCGCCGTCGCGTTGTACAGGTGGACCGTGGCGCGCCTGGCGCCCTTCAGGGACTCGACGGTCCGCTCGATCAGCTCCTCACGCGCCTGCGTGAGTACGGAGATGGTGACATCGTCCGGGATGGCGCCCTCGTCCTCGATGATCGACCGTACGAAGTCGAAGTCCGTCTGCCCGGACGAGGGGAAGCCGACCTCGATCTCCTTGTAGCCCAGCTTGACGAGCAGGTCGAACATCGCGCGCTTGCGGGCGGGGGACATCGGGTCGATCAGGGCCTGGTTGCCGTCGCGCAGGTCGGTGGAGAGCCAGCGGGGCGCGACCGTGATGCGGCGGTCGGGCCAGGTGCGGTCGGGGAGGTCCACCTGCTCGTACCGGCCGTACTTGTGGATCGGCAGGGCGGTGGGGCGCTGGAAATTCGGCATGTGTGCGGGGCTCCTCGGAAGGCCAGTAGGTCCGGAAGGACGGCCGACGGTCTTGCACAGCACCGAACTCCGCGGGGAGGGGGTCGGCCTTCGACTACAGGCCCTCGCCGCGGCAGCTAAGGAGAAGCACCCGGTCTCGCATGATGCGTCGCAGCCTAGCTCAGCCCCGCGTGTTGCGCGGGCCCGTATCAGTATGCGGGACCCCCCACCAAACCCGAACAAAAGGTGACCCACCCCACGCCGACCTGGCACTCCCTCCCTCCCACCCACCCCGCACACCCCCTGTCCCGCCCACGGGACACACCCCCACCCCACCACTCCACGACGAATCCACCCCACCCACCCCACACGCTTCCCACCGGGTCGGGCACGCCCCGCCCGCCCATCCACCCCATGCGCTTCCCACC
Source organism: Streptomyces sp. NPDC059003 (assembly GCF_042740445.1). Taxonomy (NCBI): domain Bacteria; kingdom Bacillati; phylum Actinomycetota; class Actinomycetes; order Kitasatosporales; family Streptomycetaceae; genus Streptomyces; species Streptomyces sp. NPDC059003. The sequence goes on from NZ_JBHYJH010000120.1 coordinate 24,736, forward strand.
GGGGTCGGATGCACCACCGTCCCGCCGCTCCGCGGCGGGATCTACCCCGCCCACCCACCCCATGCGCTTCCGCTGCCGACGGCGAGCAACCCCCACAAGAGGCGCCCACCCCGCAGGTAGGCAGAAACGGGCGGGCGGGTGGGAAAAAACCGCAGCGCGCAGCGCGGCACACCACCCACCGCCCCGCACCCGCCCACAACCACGACCTACCACCCACCGACCCACGCCGCGTCGGACACGCCACCGCCCCGCCCACCCCATACGCCGCCGACGGCGGGCAACCCCCACCTGAGGCGCCCACCCCGCGGCAGGGCAGAAACGGGCGGGCGGGTGGGAAGAAACGCCGCGCGCAGCGCGGCGCACCACCCACCGACCCGCACCCGAACCCACATCGCCCCACACCCGACACAAAACGCCAGGGCATCTACCACTTGGGCCAGAGGCCAGCCCACCGTATGGGGTTATTTCACCAATCATGGTTGCAGCTAGTGACACCGGCATGACCCAGTGCCACATTGCCTCGCATGACCGCCAACCCAACGGGGAACCCACAGGGGTTCGAGCCCGTCTTCTGCACCATCGTGCCGCCCTTCGTCCTGGACACCCTCGCCCAGAGCCAGGACCCCGCCGCGGGCTCCGCCCGCCGCACCCTGCAGCGGGACGCCTTCGAGCGCACCCAGCGCCGCCTGACCACCGTCATCGGCGCCCCGTCCGTGGCCGCGCCCAAGGCCGCGGCGGAAGGAAAGCCGTACCGCACGATCCACGACGCCAAGCACAGGACCGACCTGCCCGGCCGCAAGGTCCGCGGCGAGGGCGACAAGCCCGGCAAGGACGCGACCGTCAACCGCGCGTACGACGGCCTGGGTGCCACGTTCGAGGTGTTCCAGAAGTTCTTCGAGCGCTATTCGATCGACGGCAACGGCCTGCCGCTGAACGCCACCGTCCACTACGGCGAGGACTACGGGAACGCCTTCTGGAACGGCGAGCAGATGGTGTTCGGCGACGGCGACCGGGAGATCTTCCTGGACTTCACGATCCCCGTGGACGTCATCGGCCACGAGCTGACGCACGGCGTCGTCCAGTACACGGCGAACCTCACGTACTTCGGGCAGCCGGGCGCGCTCAACGAGTCCATGGCGGACGTCTTCGGCTCGCTGATCAAGCAGTACACCCTCGGCCAGACCGCGGCGGAAGCCGACTGGCTGATCGGCGCGGGCCTGCTCGCCGAGCGCGTCACCGGCACGGCCCTGCGCTCCATGAAGGCCCCGGGCACCGCGTACGACGACGACGTGCTCGGCAAGGACCCGCAGCCCGCCACGATGGACGACTACGTCCGCACGGGCCGCGACAACGGCGGCGTGCACATCAACTCCGGCATCCCGAACCACGCCTTCTACCTCCTCGCCGAGGCGCTCGGCGGCCACGCGTGGGAGCGGGCGGGGCAGATCTGGTACGCGGCCCTGACCGGCGGCGAGCTCGCCCAGGACGCGTCGTTCACGGACTTCGCGAAGCTGACGGTGGCGGCGGCCCGCGCCAAGTACGGCGACGGCGACGAACTCAAGGCCGTCCTCGACGCATGGGCCCAGGTCAAGGTGGTGACCACCTGACCCGGCCGGGAGCCGTCGGGGTCGCCTGGCGGAGCGCCACCGCCTGGAGTAGACAGGACCCATGCGTATCCAGGTGAAGCGCACCGGAGGTTTCGCGGGCTTCGAGCGGCGCGCGGAGGTGGACACCACCGCGCGCCCCGACGCCCCGGAGTGGCGTGCCCTGGCCGACCGGGCCATGGCCGCGGGCCAGGACACGCCGCCCATCGGGGTGCCCGACGGCTTCAGCTACGAGATCACGGTCGACGGACGCACCGTGTACTGCACGGAGACACGCCTGACGGACGATCAGCGCACCCTCGTCTCCCGGGTCCTGAAGGAAGGGGCGTAACGTCCGTCCGGCGCACGCCCGTTGACTTCCGTACGTCCCCGTACGGAAGATCCCGCCCATGGCAGCGAGCCCGATACCCCAGTTCCCCCGCGGCTTCCTGTGGGGCGTGTCCACATCGGCCCACCAGATCGAGGGCGCCGTCGACGAGCGCGGGCCCTCGGTGTGGGACGCGTTCACGGCCCTTCCGGGGAACGTGAAGGACGGGACGACGGCCGCGGTGGCCTGCGACCACGTACGCCGCTACCGCGAGGACGTGGCCCTGATCCGCGACCTGGGCGTGGGGGCGTACCGCTTCTCCGTCTCCTGGCCGCGCGTGCTGCCCCGGGGCCACGGCCGGGTCAGCGAGTCGGGCCTCGACTTCTACGACCGGCTCGTCGACGAGCTGTGCGCGGCGGGCGTACGTCCCGTGCCGACCCTCTTCCACTGGGACACGCCGCTGGCCCTGGAGGACGGCGATGAGGGCGAGGCGGGCGGTGGCTGGCTGAAGCGGTCGACGGCCGAGCGGTTCGCGGAGTACGCGGCCGTGGTCGCGGGCCGCATCGGCGACCGCGTACCGAAGTGGATCACCCTCAACGAGCCCGCCGAGCACACCCTCCTCGGGCACGCCCTCGGCCGGCACGCGCCCGGCAGGCAGCTCCTCTTCGACGCGCTGCCCGCCGCCCACCACCAGCTCCTCGCCCACGGCCTGGCCGTGGCCGCCCTGCGCGCGGCGGGCGCGGCGGACATCGGCATCGCCAACTCGCACGGTCCCACCTGGCCCGCGTCCGAATCGCCGCAGGACCGGGAGGCGGCGGACCTCTACGACGTGCTGCTCAACCGGCTCTTCTCCGACCCGCTGCTCACCGGGCGCTACCCGGAGCTGATCACCGAGCTCCTGGCGGCCGACGTGCCGGACCTGGCGGCGGACCTGAAGGTGATCGCCGCGCCGCTCGACTGGTACGGCGTCAACTTCTACCAGCCCACGAAGGTGGGCGCCCCCGTCGCGGGCGCCACCGAGTTCTCGGGCGTGGCCCTGCCGCCCGAACTCCCCTTCTCCCCGCGGGAGATCACCGGGTACCCCCGCACGGACTTCGGCTGGCCGGTGGTCCCCGACTCCCTGACCGAACTCCTCCTCACCTTCCGCGAGCGGTACGGCGACCGCCTCCCGCCCCTCGTCATCACCGAGAACGGCTGCGCGTACGACGGCGTCGACGACCAGGCCCGCATCGCCTACCTCGACGGCCATCTGCGCGCCCTCCACCGCGCCCTGGAATCCGGCGTCGACGTCCGCGGCTACTTCGTCTGGTCCCTCCTCGACAACTTCGAGTGGGCAGAGGGCCACCGCCAACGCTTCGGCCTGGTCCACATGGACTACGACTCTCTGGCGAGGACGCCCAAGTCCTCGTACTACTGGCTCCGCGACGTACTCCGCGCCCAGGCCGTGTCCTGACCCCCACCCACCCGTCCCGCGCTCGAATGGGGCTGCGCCCCTCTCCCCCCTCATCGGCGCTCCGCGCCTCGCCCTCAAACGCCGGGCGGGCTGGTACCACCTCGCCCGGCCGGCGAAGCTTCTAGCCCGTCCGGCGTTTGAGGACGAGCGCGCAGCGCGGAAAGAAGGGGTTCTAGGGGCGGAGCCCCTGGTTTCGGGAAAGGGGTGGGTCAGGGGCGCCCCGCGACGGCACCCTCACGTCAGGGCCGACAGGATCGATGTCCGGGCCCGGGTCGGGTCGTCGCCCGACGCGGTCGCGAAGTCGACCAGGATCCCGGCGAGGACCGCACCCGGCGCGTAGTCCCCCATGACGTACCCGGCACGGGACAGCTGGGCAAGCCCGTGCATGGAGCTGAACAGCTGCCGCACGAGCAGATCCGCGTCGACGTCGCCCCGGAACCGCCCCGCCCCGGCACACCGCCGAATCGCGTCCCGCGGCATCCGCAGCATGAATCCCCCCATCTGCCGGTCCTCCGCGGTGAGTTCGAACCCCGCGAGCGCGGACCCGCCGAGCATCACGGCGTACACATGGGGCTCGGCCCGGGCGAACTCCTGGTAGACGCGGCAGAGCCCGGCGAGCTCGACGACGGGATCGTCCCCCTGCTCGACCGCGAGCGCCCGCGTGCGGAACCGCTCGAACCCCTCCCGGATGAGCTCCCGCACGAGCCCGGGCATGGACCCGAAGTGCGTGTAGACAGCCATGGTCGAGGCCCCGACGGCGCCGACGAGGCGCCGCGCGCTGAGCGCGGCGGGCCCCTGCTCGGCGAGCACGCGCGCGGCCTCGTCGAGGAGGCGGCGGCGCACGTCGTCGGCGGCGGCTTCTGTTCTCCCGGTTGACACGAGCAGCAGCATAACGGTGTTATGGCCATAACGCTGTTATGCACCCGGCGCCGAGCACCGCCTGCGAAAGGAGTGCGCCATGTCAGCCATGCCCGCTGGGCCACACGGACGGCCCGGCCGCCTGCCGGAGGCGAGCGGCCCCGGCTCGGGGGTGACGGAGCCGCGGCGGGGGTACGGGGGTCCCCCGCTGCGGCTCGCCGTCATCGGCGACTCGCTGGCCGCGGGCGTCGGCGCCACGACGCAGGGCGAGGCCCTGCCGGGCCAGCTCGCGCACGCCCTGGCCGCCATGACGGACCGCCCGGTGTCCTGGCGCCTCGCGGCCCGCAAGGGCGCGACGGTGGCGGCGGTACGGCGCGGCCTGCTCCCCGGCCTGACCGACCCGCTGACTCACTGGCGTCCGGACGTGGTCCTGGTGGCGGCCGGCTCCAACGACGCGCTGCGCCGCCGCGGGCCACGCGCCTTCCGGCGGGACGTGGACCGCCTCATCAGGGACGTGCGCCTGCGGCTCGGGCACGACGTGCCCATGGTCTTCGCGGGCCTGCCGGACCTCGACCGGGTGGCCGCGCTGCCCCGCCTGGCGAGAGGGCCGCTCACGGCGTACGTACGCCTCCTCGACCGGCAGCTGCGCACGGCCGCGGCGCGTCACACCGCCGTCTTCCACCTGCCGACGAGCGGCCCACCGCGCGTCGCGGGCGCGTGGTTCGCGGCCGACCGGCTGCACCCGTCCGAGGACGGCTACCGGGCGTGGGCGAGGGAGCTGGCGGCGGGCCTCGCGACCCTGACGGAGTCGGCGCTCGCCCCGGACCCGGACCGCGGCCGCGCCCTGGGCCTCAGAAGCCGAGCTTGCGCAGCTGCCTAGGATCGCGCTGCCAGTCCTTCGCGACCTTCACGTGCAGGTCGAGGAAGACCGGCGTACCGAGCAGCGCCTCGATCTGCTTGCGGGACTTGATCCCGACGTCCTTGAGCCGCTTGCCCTTGGGGCCGATGATGATCCCCTTCTGGCTCGGCCGCTCGATGTAGACGAAGGCGTGGATGTCGAGCAGCGGCTTGTCGGCGGGCCGGTCCTCGCGGGGCAGCATCTCCTCGACGACCACGGCGATGGAGTGCGGCAGCTCGTCCCGTACGCCTTCGAGCGCGGCCTCGCGGATCAGCTCGGCCACCATGACCTGCTCGGGCTCGTCCGTGAGGTCGCCCTCGGGGTACAGCGCGGGCCCTTCGGGCAGCAGCGGCACGAGCAGATCGGCGAGCAGGTCCACCTGCTTCTCGCCGACCGCCGAGACCGGCACGATCTCCGCCCACTCGAAGCCGAGCTCCTTGCCGAGCTGGTCGACGGCGATCAGCTGCTCCGCGAGCGTCTTGCCGTCCACCAGGTCGGTCTTCGTGATGATCGCGATCTTCGGCGTCTTCTTGATCGACGCCAGCTCCTTCGCGATGAACCGGTCACCGGGGCCGAGCTTCTCGTTCGCCGGCAGGCAGAAGCCGATCACGTCGACCTCGGCCCACGTGGTGCGCACCACGTCGTTCAGGCGCTCGCCGAGCAGCGTGCGCGGCTTGTGCAGGCCGGGGGTGTCCACGAGGATCAGCTGGGCGTCGGGCCGGTGCACGATGCCGCGCACCGTGTGCCGCGTCGTCTGCGGCCGGTTCGAGGTGATCGCCACCTTCTTGCCGACCAGAGCGTTCGTCAGGGTGGACTTGCCCGCGTTGGGGCGGCCGACGAAGCAGGCGAAACCAGCACGGTGGTCGCTCCGCTGGGACGGCTGGGGGGACTGGGTACGGACGCTCATGGCGCCCATTGTCCCTGATCTTTTCGGGCGGGGGCGCCTCGGGCAGGCTGTCCCCCACCCACCCGCCCTCCTGGGGCTCCGCCCCAGACC
>NZ_JBHYJH010000121.1:0-30826 GCF_042740445.1 Streptomyces sp. NPDC059003
ACAAGGGGGGAAAGGGGCGCAGCCCCATCCGAACGCGGGAGCGGGGAAGGGCGGGTGGGTGGGGGGGAAACCGTCAGAACACCACCACCCCTCGGGCCACCCGGCCAGCCTCCGCCTCGGAGCACGCCCGCCCGAACTCCCCCACCGAATAAGTCCGCGTCACCAACTCGTCCAGCAACAACCGCCCCGCCAGATAGAGATCCGCGTACAACGCGAAATCCCGCTGCGGCCGAGCGGACCCGTACCGGCACCCCAGCACCGACTTGTCCAGGAAGAGCGACGACACGAGGAAGGACGCCTCGGCCGTCGCGGGCGGCACGCCGAGGAGGACCGCCTGGCCACGGCGGTCGAGGACGTCGACCGCCTGCCGCACGAGCTCGACCCGCCCCACGCACTCGAAGGCGTGATCCGCCCCCGACGGCAGGACCTCCCGTACGCCGTCCATGGACCCCAGGAAGTGCGTGGCGCCGAACTGCCGCGCCACCGCCTCCTTGCCGGGGTTGGCATCGACGGCCACGATCGTCGTGGCGCCCGCGATCCGCGCGCCCTGAAGGACGTTGAGGCCGATGCCACCGGCGCCGATGACGACGACGGAGTCGCCGAAGCCGACCCGCGCGCGGTTGAGCACGGCGCCCACTCCGGTGACGACCCCGCAGCCGATGAGGGCCGCCGAGGTCAGCGGGATCTCCTTCGGGATACGGACGGCCTGGGCGCCCTTGACAAGGGTGCGTTCGGCGAAGGCGGAGGTGGCCGCGAACTGGTACAGCGGCTGCCCGGCCCGCGTGAACGGCTGCTGCGGCGCTCCGATCGCGCGGCGGCACATGGTGGGCCGCCCGCGGTGGCACTCGGCGCACGCCCCGCAGTTCGCGATCGTCGACAGGGCCACGTGGTCGCCCGCCGCGACGTGCGTGACGCCCGCGCCCACGGCCTCCACGACGCCCGCCCCCTCGTGCCCGAGCACCACGGGCAACGGGAACGGGATCGTCCCGTCGATCACGGAGAGGTCGCTGTGGCACAGCCCCGCCGCCGCGACGGCCACAAGCACCTCACCCGGCCCCGGCTCCCGTATCTCCAGGTCGTCGACGACCTGCACGTCGCCCCGCCCCGTACACACCACGCCACGCATCGCTCACCCCTCATCCCTCACCGAGGCCCCGGGCCTCTTTCGGCAGGCCGAGCACGCGCTCGGCGATGATGTTCCGCTGGATCTCGTCGGAGCCGCCGTAGATCGTGTCCGCGCGGGAGAACAGGAACAGGCGCTGCGCGGCGTCGAGTTCGTAGGGACTCTCCTCGGACCAGGCGCGGGGCCCGGCGGCCGCGAGCGCGCCGCGCACCCGCAGCGCGAGCTCGCCGAGCCGCTGGTGCCAGCCGCCCCACAGCAGCTTGGCCACGCTGGGCGCGCCGGGGTCGGCGCCGCCGCCGAGGGTGCGCAGGGCGTTCCAGCGCATCACGCGCAGCTCGGCCCACTGCCGGGTGAGCCGCTCCCGCAGCACCGGATCGTCCGCGGCACCCGTGCGCAGCGCCTCGCGCACCACCCCGGCCAGCTCCTCGGCGAACCCGATCTGCTGCACGAGCGTGGACACGCCGCGCTCGAAGCCGAGCAGCCCCATCGCGACCCGCCACCCGCCGCCCTCCCCGCCGACGACGTGCCGCGCACCGGCCCGGGCGCCGTCGAAGAACACCTCGTTGAACTCGCTGGTGCCGGTCAACTGCCGGATGGGCCGCACCTCGACGCGCCCCGGCTGGTCCATCGGCACGAGCAGGAAGGACAGGCCGTGGTGGCGCACGGACCCCGGCTCGGTCCGCGCGAGCACGAAGCACCAGTCCGCGTCGTGCGCGAGGGAGGTCCAGATCTTCTGTCCGGTGACGCGGTACGTGTCGTGGTCGCGTACGGCCGTGGTGCGCACCGCCGCCAGGTCCGACCCGGCGCCCGGTTCGCTGTACCCCTGGCACCACAGTGCCTCGCCGCGCGCGATGGGCGGCAGGAACGCGTCCTTCTGCTCCTGGGTGCCGTACGCGAGGAGGGTGGGCGCGAGCAGATTCTCCCCGATGTGCCCACACCGCCCCGGCGCCCGCACGCGCGCGTACTCCTCACCCCACACCACCTGCTGCGTGAGCGTCGCCCGCCGATTCCCGTACGGACCTCGCCGATCCCCGCCCCCGCCCTCGCCGTCGCCCTCGCCGGCACCCGTGTCCCACCCGATGCCGATCCACCCGCCCCGCCCCAACTCCCGCTCCCAGGCCCGCCGCACGGCCACGCCCTCGTGCTCGCTCCCGGGCCCACCCCGCCCCGCGGCCCCCGCGAACGCACCGCTCAACCGCTCCCCGAGCCACGCCCGCACCCGCTCACGGAACGCCTCGTCCTCGTCCCCGAACGCGAAGTCCACGACTAGCCCCGACCGTTCGGACGAGAGTCTCCGCCCGCCCCGCCCACCGAACCGCCGACGCCCCCGGCACCGGTCCCGTCGACAGCGGGGACGACGTCGGGGCGGCGGGCGGCAGGGGGATCCCCGGGGCGGTCGCCGACGAGGGCGTCACCGGGCCGACCGCCGCCAGGCACCGGCACGGCGCCCGCCCCGCCGTCTCCGCCGTCTCCGCCGCCTCCGCCACGCGCCGAGTCCGACCGACCCCCGCCAGGGACCCGGGCGGCGGCGTCTCCCCCGGCCCCCGACGCGGCGGCGGGCGCGGCCACGGCGTTGGGCCGCTCACCCGCTGCCGCCGCCCGTGCCATCTCCTCCAGGCGCGCCAGCATCGGCATCGGGTCGGTGCCGACCGTGCCCGGCAGGAAGTCGGCGATCCGCTCGGGCGTCCAGGCGCCGCCGTCGGCGTACGCGGCGCGCAGCTCCCGCGGCTGCGCCCAGACCGCGATCTTGGGTCCCGCGACCGTGTAGACCTGCCCGGTGATCCGCTCGTCCCGCGCCCGGTCGCTCAGCAGATAGACGACGAGGGCGGCGACGTCCTCCGGTTCGCCGATCTCCTTGAGCTCCATGGGCACGCCCGCGGACATCCGCGTACGCGCCACGGGGGCCACCGCGTTGGCCGTGACGCCGTACTTGTGCAGGCCGAGCGCTGCGCTGCGCACCAGCGAGATGATGCCGCCCTTGGCCGCGCTGTAGTTGGCCTGGGCGACGGAGCCCTGGTGGTTGCCGCTGGTGAAGCCGATGAGGGTGCCCGCGCGCTGCTTGCGCAGTACGGCGGACGCGGCGCGGAAGACGGTGAAGGTGCCCTTCAGATGCGTGGCGACGACGGAGTCCCACTCCTCCTCCGACATGTTGAACAGCATCCGCTCGCGCAGGATCCCGGCGACGCACACCACCCCGTCGAGGCGCCCGTACGCGGCGAGCGCGGCGTCGACGACCCGCTGCCCGCCCGCCATGGTCGAGATGTCGTCGGCGACGGCCACCGCCTGGCCGCCCGCGGCCTCGATCTCCTGGACGACGCCGTCGGCGACCTCGCTGCGCGGCTTCGCCCCCTCGACCGAGACGCCGTAGTCATTGACGACGACCCGCGCGCCCTCTGCCGCCGCGGCGAGCGCGACCGCCCTGCCGATACCGCGCCCGGCACCCGTCACCGCGACGACCTTGCCTGCCAAGAAGTTCCCCACACCGGCCCCTTCCCGCGGTTTCTGACGGACCGTTAGATTCTATGACCCGTCAGATACGGCAAGGCAAGCCCCGGGAGCCCTCATGTCAGCACCGCTGCCGCCCGAGTTCCACGCCATCGCCAAGCGCGTGAACAACTGGGGCCGTTGGGGCACGGACGACGAGCTCGGCACGCTCAACCTGATCACCGACGAGGTCGTGCGCGAGGCCGCGGCGACCGTCCGCACGGGCCGTCGCGTCCCGCTCGCGCTGCCCCTGAAGGCGGACGGCGTCCAGGCGGGCCTGATCCCCGGCCGGGTCAACCCGCTGCACGCCATGGTCCAGATCAACCAGGAGCTCTTCGGCCCCGGCACGGTCGCCACCAGCGACGACGTCGTCACGATGGGCCTGCAGGCGGCCACCCACTGGGACGCGCTGCCGCACGTCTCGCACGGCGGCCGGATCTACAACGGCCGCCCGGCGGACACGATCACCGCCCACGACGGCGCGCGCTTCAGCGGTGCCGAGAAGACGCCGTACGTCGTCTCGCGCGGCGTCCTGCTCGACGTGGCGCGCGCCAAGGGCGTGGACCGGCTGCCCGGCGGGCACGCGGTGACGCCCGAAGACCTCGCGGAGGCCGAGGAGTTCGGGGGCGTGACGGTCCGCGCGGGCGACATCGTGCTCGTCCGCACCGGTCAGGTCCAGGTGTATCTGGCGGGCGACAAGCACGCGTACGCCCATCCGTCGCCGGGTCTTTCGTACCGCACCCCGGAGTGGTTCCACGCCCGCGACGTGGCGGCCGTCGCCAACGACACGCTCACCTTCGAGATCTTCCCGCCGGAGGTCGAGCACCTCTGGCTGCCGGTGCACGCCCTCGACCTGGTCGAGATGGGCATGCCGCAGGGCCAGAACTGGAACCTCGAAAAGTTGTCCACAGCCTGTGGAGAGGCGCGCCGTCACAGCTTTCTGCTGGCGGCGACGCCCGAGCCGTTCGTCGGCGCGACGGGCTCGCCGGTGGCGCCGGTGGCGATCCTCTGACGTCGCACCTCGCCTCGCCCGGCCCGGCCCCGAGGCCCCGAGCCCCGAAGGCCCGGGCGGAGCTTCGGATGGCGGCGCGTCGGCGCCCGCCCCGAGCACGAATCCGCGCGCCGCCAACCGGCTCCGGCGTCGAGCCCCGCCCCCCTGTCGCCCTGAAGGAGCGCTACGCCGAATCGCGACCCGCACCTCGCCAAGGACCGGGCCACGGGCTCCACCGCCCCTCGGCGTCCCCTCGCGGCGAATCGCTGCACTCCAGCGTGATCAAACGAATACGGTACGTCAACACCCGTCCGGGGATTTATGAATTATGCCGGTTTTACGGCGACCGCGCATGGCCGCGCACCGAGGCATGGAGCGGCGCATGCGGCGGCGTACGGGGCGCACCGCCCGACCCCGCCGACGGGGTCACCCCACACACGGCCCCCATCCCCCCACCCACCCTGCCGACACCCCAACGCACCGCCCCACAGCCGAGCCTGCACCCCCACCGTGTCCAGCGGGGGGGGGCGGCCTCCATCGAGACCTGCGGGTCCCCGCCGCTACCGCGGCGGAATCTCTCCCACCCGCCCACCCATGACCCCCTCCCGCGGGGTGGACGCCCCCGGTGGGGGTCACCCACCGCCGGCGGCTGCGCGTCCCGCCGCTACCGCGGCAGCTTCTTTCCCACCCGCCCGCCCGTTTCCACCCCCACGCGGGGTGAACGCTCCCCCATGGGGCTCGCCGCCATCAGCGACTGCGGGACGCGGGCTACTCGATGCGCCCACCCCACCTCACCGCCCACCCAACAACAGCAGGCCATGGGAGGGCGGGCGGGAAGAAGCCGCCGCGATAGCGGCGGAACGCACACCCACGGACGGAAGGCCATGGGGAGGGCACGGGGCGGACAGCCATGGACGGTTGGTCATGGGTGGGCGGGCGGGAAGACGCCGCCGCGGTAGCGGCGGGACGCGCACCCACGGACGCAAGGCCATGCCACCGCAGTAACGGCGGGGCGGACGGCCATGGACAGTTGGTCATGGGAGGGCGGGCGGGAAGATACCGCCGCGGTAGCGGCGGAACGCACACCCACGGACGCAAGGCCATGCAGCCACAGCCGGGCGGGCACGGACGGCTGGTCATGGGTGGGTGGGCGGGGAGACGCCGCCGCGGTAGCGGCGGGACGTGCGCACACGGACGCAAGGCCGGGGCGAGCGGTGCCCACGGCACCGCGAAAGACGGCCAGTCAGACCGCCTCGAAGGCCACGCCCTCATACGCCCCGTCAAAGGCGCAGGCGCCAGCCCCGGCCCCGCCCCGATCCACCTCGCACCAGATGCTCTTGCCCCCGCCCTCCGCCTCCCAGCCCCACCGGTCGGCGAGCCCGTCGACCAGCTCCAGGCCGCGCCCATTCGTGTCGTCGCCCTCGGCGTGCCGCGGCCGCGGCGGCCGCGCGCTGCGGTCGGCGACCTCGACGCGTACGGTGCCGGGCTCGCTCGCGGGCACTCCGGGGAGCAGCATGCGCAGGACCGCCGGACAGCCCGTGTGCACAACGGCGTTGGTGACGAGCTCCGAGATCAGCAGAATCAGCGTCTCGGCCAGCGGCTCGTCGACCGCTATGCCGGATCCGGCGAGCCGGGAGCGGGCCCATCTCCGAGCCCTGCCCACTTCCGCGGGATCCGGTCCGACTTCCAGCTGAACCTGAAGCACCTGCACCGCTCACACCATCCGAACCGGCGGACACATCGCCTCGCGACTCCACAGGGTCACGGAACGTGATCCCCTTAGGAGACAGCATGGTTGACGTTCAGTTACCCCAACAAGCGCTTCGGGCATATTCCAGCGCGAAGGAGTACGCGTGCGGCATACTGTGCGACGCGCACCGCGGGGGGTCGAACAGGAGGGCGCTCGGCCTCGTCCTGCGCGGCGGGCGGAGCCCTCGGAGAAGCGCGTCACCAGGCGCGGAGTCGCCTCGGGGGCAACACCGGCACGGCTCGGCCTCGGGACCACTCGCATCCCACACAAGGTACCGGAGCAAGGCGCCGACTCCATGGCGCGACGAGTCACGCGTAGGACACAACCCGATATCGACGCTCGGTAGCCTTCACACCGATCTTCGGACGGCATTCCGTGACGCGACGTTCACGAAGAGTGTCCGAATCCGCCCGAGTGTGACCCCCGCGCTGGTCCGGGCGCGGCCTCCCGCTCCGTCCGGGCGCGGCCCCGCGTTCACAGCGCCGCCGCCAGCGCCTCCTCCGCCCGCGCCGCCGTCGCCCCGAGCCCGGCCCGCACCCAGGCCCGCTTGAGGTGCAGGTGCACGTCGCACTCCCAGGTGAAGCCCATGCCGCCGTGCACCTGCAGACAGTCGCGGGCGTTGCGTACGGCGGCGTCGTCGGCGAGCAGTTCGGCCCCGGCGGCCTCCAGGCGGTCGCCGGTGACGGCGGCGGCGTACACCGCCGCGCGGGCGAGCTCGGCGCGGACCAGCATGTCGGCGCACAGGTGCTGCACGGCCTGGAAGCCGCCGACGGGCCGCCCGAACTGTTCCCGTTCACGGGCGTATTGGACGGCCAGGTCGAGGGTGCGGGCGGCGGAGCCCAGCTGCTCGGCGGCGCGGAGCAGGGCGGCCTCCGGCCCCGGAAGCCCCGGAGACCCCGGAAGCCCCGGAGGCTCGGGAGTGCCCGCGGCGGGGACCCGGTGCAGGGGCGTCAGGGGATCCACGGACCGCACGGCGACGGCCCCAGCGACGGCCCCAGCGACCGCCTCGCCTCCGGCGCCGCCGCCGCGTACGACATCCGCCGCGTCGAGCCACGGCACGAGCGTCCCGTCGACGGCGGTCACGACCACGTCGCCGGTCGCCGCGCCCGCGACGTCCCGCGCCGCGAGGAACGTGGCCACCAGGGGCCCCGGGAGCAGCGCGCGGCCCGCCTCCTCGAACAGCAACACGGCCTCGGGCAGCCCCAGTCCGAGCCCGCCCTCGGCCTCCGGCACGCACAGGGCGAAGAAACCGGCGTCCCCGAGGGCGCGCCACAGCGCCCGGTCGAGCCGGGGCGGCACCGCGTCGACGGCGGCCCGCAGCGCCTCCCGCCCGAACCGCCCCTCCAGGAGTGACCGCATTCCGTCCCGCAACGCCCGCTGGTCCGCGCTCAGTTGGAAGTCCACGGCAGCCTTGTCACCGCCCCTTGGGAAGGCCGAGGATGCGCTCGGCCACGATGTTCCGCTGGATCTGCGAGGTGCCGGCGGCGATGGTGTACGACAGGGACGACAGCCGCTCCAGGGTCCAGGCGTGACCCAGGTCGAGGGCGGCGTCGCCGAGTACGTCGGCCGCGGTGTCGTACAGCTCCTGGCGCGCGTGGGAGTAGCGCAGTTTGAAAACCGAACCCCCTACCCCCGGGACGCCGCCCGTCCGCTGCGCCTCGCTGACGTTCCACTGGGTGAGCCGCCACAGGGCGCCGAACTCCGCGCTCAGGCGGCCGAGCCGCCGGCGGAGCACCGGATCGTCCCAGCGGCCGTTCTTGCGGGCCTCGCGGGCGAGTTCGGCGAGGACGCGGCGGCAGGCGACCACCTCCCCCACGAAGGCGGTGCCCCGCTCGTACGACAGGGTCACCATGGTCACGCGCCAGCCGTCGTTCTCGGCGCCGACGCGGTGGCCGACGGGCACCCGCACGTCGTCGAGGAACACCTCGGCGAACTCGGTGGAGCCCGCGAGCGTCCGCAGCGGCCGTACGGTCACTCCGGGGGAGTCCATGTCCAGGGCGAGCCAGGTGATCCCCCGGTGCTTGGGTACGTCGTCGCTCACGGGTGCCGTACGCACCAGGAGCTCGCACCAGTCGGCGACTTCCGCGTGGGACGTCCAGATCTTGGACCCGGTCACTACGTAGTGATCGCCGTCCCGCCACGCGCGCGTACGCAGGGACGCGAGGTCGGATCCGGCGTCCGGTTCGCTGAAGCCCTGGCACCAGACCTCGTCGCCGCGCAGCACGGGCGGCAGCCAGCGGGCCCGCTGCGCGGGCGTCCCTTCGGAGGCGATGGTCGGCCCGGCGTGCAGCAGCCCCACGAAATTGGCCCCTACGTAGGGCGCGCCCGCCCTCTCCGTCTCCTCCAGGAAGATGAGGTGCTGCGTGGGCGTCGCGCCCTGCCCGCCCGCGTCGACGGGCCAGTGCAGACCCGCGTACCCGGCGTCGTACAGCCTGCGCTGCCACCCGGTGTCGTAGGCGCGCCTGCCCGGCCAGTCCAGCGGGTCGGGGGGCGGCGGCAGGCCGGGCAGAGTCCTGGCCAGCCAGGCGCGAAGCCGCGCCCGGAAGGCCTCCTCCTCTTCGGTGTACGTGAGGTCCACCACCGGCCCCTTCCTGACGCACCGTCAGACAGCAGGCTAGCCCCGCACCCCTGGACCGACAAGGCGCGGCGCCCTACGCTCTGCGCACGACCTGACGAGCCGTCAGATCACTCCGGTCGTCGTCCGGCAGTTCACCTGACCCGCCGCCCGAAGGGGGCCGCAGTGAACGACACCGCACACACCCTGGACGCCTGCGCGACCCTCTGGGAGCTGATCGAGCGCCGCGCCGCGCTCACCCCGGACACCCCGGCCCTGATCCAGGCGGCGCCCGACCCCGCGGACGACCGGACGCTCACCTTCGGTGGCCTCAAGGAGCGCTGTGAACGGGTCGCCGCGGGCCTGTACGGCAGGGGCGTACGCCCCGGCACGGTCGTCGCCTGGCAGCTGCCCACGCGCATCGAGACGGCCGTCCTCTCCCTCGCGCTCGCCCGCCTCGGCGCCGTCCAGTCACCGGTGATCCCCTTCTACCGGGAGCGCGAAGTCGGCTTCGCGCTGCGCGAGTCGAAGGCGGAGCACTTCGCGGTGCCCGGCGTGTGGCGCGGCCACGACCACGCGGCGATGGCCCGGCGGCTCGGCGCGCGCGGCGTCTTCACCGCGTACGAGGCCCTGCCCGAAGCGGACCCCGCCGTGCTGCCCGCGCCGCCATCCGACGGCCGCGCGGTCCGCTGGATCTACTGGACGTCCGGGACGACGTCCGACCCCAAGGGAGTCCTGCACACGGACCGCTCCCTGATCGCGGGCGGCGCGTGCCTCGCCCACGCGCTGCGCCTGTCGGCGGCCGACGTCGGCTCCATGGCGTTCCCGTTCGCCCACATCGCGGGCCCCGACTACACGGTGATGCTGCTCCTGTACGGCTTCCCTGCCGTGCTGTTCGAGCACTTCGCGCTGCCGGCGGCGCTGGACGGCTACCGGCGGCACGGCGTGACCGTCGCGGGCGGCTCCACGGCCTTCTACTCGATGTTCCTCGCCGAACAGCGCAAGGACCCGTCCCACAAGCTGATCCCCACCCTCCGACTCCTCGCGGGCGGCGGCGCCCCCAAACCGCCCGAGATCTACCACAGCGTCGTACGGGAGCTCGGCTGCCAACTCACCCACGGGTACGGCATGACGGAGGTCCCCATGATCACGATGGGCGACCCCGACGACACCCCGGAGCACCTGGCCACTACGGAGGGCCGCCCGCCCGCCACCATGGAGATCCGCATCACCGACCCCGAAGGCAAGGAGCTGCCCCCCGGCACGGACGGCGAGGTGCGCCTGCGCGGCGAGGCGGTCTGCCGCGGCTACCTCTCCCCGGAGGCGACCCGCACCGCCTTCGACACCGACGGGTTCCTCATCACCGGGGACCTGGGGCACGTCCTGCCCTCCGGGCATCTGGTGCTCACCGGCCGCGCCAAGGACATCATCATCCGCAAGGGCGAGAACATCTCCGCGAAGGAGATCGAGGACCTCCTGCACACCCATCCGTCGGTCGCCGACGTCGCCGTCATCGGCCTCCCCGACGCCGTACGCGGCGAACTGGTCTGCGCGGTCGTCGAACCCGCCCCCGACGCCCCCGCCCTGACCCTCCCCCAGGTCACGTCCCACCTGCGCGCCGCGGGCCTGGCCCCCCACAAGCTCCCCGAACGCCTGGAGCTCCTGGACGCCCTCCCCCGCAACGACACGCTCCGCAAGGTCCAGAAGTACAAGCTCCGTCAGCGCTACGGGCCCTGACCGCCGCAGTCACCGACGGCGGGCAACCGCCACCAGGGGCGTCCACCCGCCGTCCGACTGGAAACGGGCGGGCGGGTGGGAAGAAACCGCCGCGCGCAGCGCGGCGGCACCCCCACCGACCCGCACCCAACCGCTACTCAGGAACCGTGAAGTACGCGGCGAACGCCGCCACCACCTGGTCCTCGGTCACCGAGCCGAGCTGCCCGGCCGCCGAGGCCGCGACGTCCTCGCGTACCCCCAACGCCCGCAGCGCGCGCTCGACTTCGCCCCCGGCGACCACCCCGTCCGCGTCGCCGTCCGCCAAGGACAGCACCGCGTGGAGGAACGGCCGCGCGATCTCCGCGAACCGCGCCGGATTGTCCCGCAGCCGCTTCACGGCCCCGCCGACGAACTCGTCCCGGGTGATCCGCTGGTCCCCGTCGCGGTCGGCGATCCCGGCCATGCCCTGCCAGAACGCCTCGGCGCCGATGTAGAGGGCCTGGCCCTGCTCGGAGCGCGCGGTCACGCCGAACTCGGCGAGCAGCGCCGCGGCCGCCGTGCTGAAGTCCTCACGGGAGATGTAGCCGTTGCCGTCCTGGTCGAAGGTGGCGAAACGGGCCGCGATCTTACGCTCGTACTCGGCACTGTCCATGGTGTTCGGGCCGCCTCACTTCTCATGCGGTGGTGTCTGTCCAGCGAGCGTACGACGCCGTCGGCCGCCAGGAGGCGGAAAAGCGACGCTTGTGCCAAGACCACGGGAATTCCGCGACAAAGGTGTGTCACGGACGCGCTACGGCCCGGCGGTCGCGCCGACCGCGGCATCCGCTCGGGAAGGTTGTATCAGCAAGCCGATCTTGGCAGGCAGCGGGGGTTCCGCTCACGCCGTCAGCGGCGCCGCCCCGTCGTCCACCGCCGACTCCGCGTCCGGGTACACCTCGAAGAGGCGGCGCACACCGAGGGCCGACAGGACGCGGTTGACGTGCGAGCCCTCGACGGCGCCCTGCGCGGGCAGGATCAGCCGCAGGCGGCCGCGGCACGAGCGGATCAGGCGGCGCGTGGCGATCAGGACGCCGACGCCGCTGGAGTCGCAGAAGAGGACGTCGGACAGGTCGAGGACGAGGCTGCGGCGGCCGTCGGCCACCGCTTCGTGCACCCGCTGGCGCAGCACCGGCGAGGTCAGGAGGTCCATCTCGCCCGCGACGCGCAGCACGGCCCAGCCGCCCTGCTCGCCCACGGCCACCTTCAGCGCCACGTGTCACGCCCCTCGTTCGCCCGTGTTCTCCTCTGTCGCGGCTGCCCCACCGCCGTTCCATGAAACACCAGGCCCACGCGCGTAGCGGAGCCGGGCCGCACGGACGGATCATGGTCGGGCCGCAGGAGAGCAGGGCACGGGCGGGGCGTTCAATATCATCCGCGGCCCCCACGGGGCCCGCTTTGGCGCAAAGAGCGGGGAAGGCCGGGGAAAGGGCGGTGCACTGTCAGTGCCGCCGACTACATTCGAATTCAACGGTGAAGATGACGACGGCGAGCGCACGAGGGGGCCGCATGCCGAAGGACGCGCCGCGTCGCTGGGACCGCCGCATGCAGCAGCGCCTTGCGCATGGGGAGGCAGCGGCGCTCGGGGAGCTGTACGACCGCTTCGCCTCGCTGGTGCACGGCCTGGCCCACCGCGTCCTCGGGGACGTGCCGGCCGCCGACCGCGTCACGCGCGAGGTCTTCACCCACGTATGGGAGAACCCGGAGGCGTACGACCCGAAGCAGGGCCCCCTGCGCTCCTGGATCGCCACGCTCACGCACCAGCAGGCGGTGCGCAGGCTGCGGCAGACCGAGTCCGCCGCGCTCGCCCGCGGCGGCGAGGGCACCACGGAGGACCTGGAGCGCAAGGTCCGCCGCGCCTCCGCCGCGGCCCGCGCCGACTACATCGTGACGGCGATGCCCGCCCCGCTGCGCGCCGCGCTCGAGCTCGCCTATTTCCAGCGCCGCGACTACCGCCAGACCGCCGCCGACCTCGGTGTGACGGAGGACGAGGCGCGGCGCAGGCTCCGCCTCGGCCTCCAGCTCCTGTCCACCGCCCACGACGGCCCGGGCTTCGGCGACGATCCGACGGGCACGGCGGGCACGGCGGGCACGGCGGGCACGGCGTTCGGTGCGCAGGACCACGGGAGAGTGCTGTGATCGGGCCGGACCGGCCCGATCCGTTCGAGCCGTACGAGAGCGGAGGCGACGGCACGGGCCAGGGACCGCGCATACCGGCACCGCGCGCCCCGATAGAGAACACCGGCCACCCCCTGCCCGACGCGACCCCCGGACCCCAGGCCTCCGACGCCCCCTCCCCGCCCCTCGCGCTCGACCACGCGGTCCTGAAGTCGCTCCTCGGCGCCTGGGCGCTCTCCGCGTGCTCGGCGCAGGAGGCCACCGCCGTCGAGGAGCACCTGGGCACGTGCGGGCCGTGCGCCGAGGAGGCCCTGCGGCTGCGCGACGCGGTCGGCCTGCTGCACCCCGAGGAGAGCCTCGACCTCGACCCGGGCCTGCGCACCCGCGTCCTGGCGAGCTGCCTCGGGCGGCGCCCGCCCCGGATCCCGCTGCCGGACTGGGCCGCTCCGTACGACGCGGAGGCCGCCCGGCTCGACGCGCTCCTCCAGGACATCGGCGACGCCGAGTGGCACGCCCCGGTGCGGCTGCGGTGGTTCGACGACGACGGCCCGGTGAGCCGCAAGACGACGGTCGCCGGGGTCATCGCGCACCTCGTGGCCGTCGACGGCCTGGTCGGCACGGCCCTCGGCCTGGACGACCCGCTCGGCGACGCGGCGCCTCCGTCCCTCGACCCGGCCCGACGCACGGAGGCGTACTGGCGCGCGTCCCAGTTCCCGCCCACCCGCGCGGTGCGGGGCCCGTGGCGGGACCAGACGCACGAGCTGATCCGTACGGTGTCGTTCGCGGGCGGCGGCTCCGGGCGGCTCCCCGTGACGTACGGCGTGGCGGGACCGCCGGGCGAGGACGCCCTCAAGGTCGAGCTGCCGCTGCGGGACTCGATGGTGGAGCGGGCCTTCGAGTGCTGGATCCACGCCGGGGACATCGCGGACGCCGTGGACTATCCGTACGAGCCGCCCGCGCCGCGGCATCTGCACCACATGATCGACCTCGCGGCCCGGCTGCTGCCCGCGACGCTCGCCGAGCGGCGGCGGGCCGGGCGGGCCGCGCCGCCGCGCGACCTCGTTCCGGCCGGTGCGCCGGGGCGCAGCCTGCGCCTGGAGGTCGAGGGCGTCGGCGGCGGCGAGTGGCTCATCCCTCTCGACTCACCCGGAGCCGAGGGCTCCGCCGACTTGGAGGTCGCGCACGTGGCGCTCGACGGCGTCGAGTTCTGCCGGTTGGCCGCGGGCCACGTGTCGCCGGAGGAGGCGGCAGCGGGACAGGTGGGCGACCGCGAGGCCATCCGCGACGTCCTCTTCGCGGCCGCGTCCTTGAGCCGGATGTAGCCCCGGCCAACTTCCCGTCCGCACCCGGGTCGGATGCGCCGCCAGCCCGCCGCTCCGCGGCGGGATCTACCCCGCCCACCCACCCCGTGCGTCGCCGACGGCGGGTCACCCCCACCAGGGGCGGTCACCCCGCGGGAGGGTGGAAACGGGCGGGCGGGTGGGAAACACGCCGCGCGCAGCGCGGCGCACCCCCACCGGCCCGCACCCGACCGGATGCGCCGCCGACGGCGGAAAAGGGCTAGCCGAAGACCACGGTGCGGTGGCCGTTCAGGAGGATGCGCCGCTCGGCATGCCACTTGACGGCCCGCGCAAGGGCCTGGCACTCCACGTCCCGCCCGATCGCCACCAGCTGGTCGGGAGTCACCCCATGGCCGACCCGCTCGACCTCCTGCTCGATGATCGGGCCCTCGTCGAGGTCGGCGGTGACGTAGTGCGCGGTCGCCCCGATCAGCTTCACGCCCCGCGCGTGCGCCTGGTGGTACGGCTTCGCGCCCTTGAAGCTCGGCAGGAACGAGTGGTGGATGTTGATGATCCGGCCGCTCAGCGCCTTGCACAGGTCGTCCGAGAGCACCTGCATGTAGCGGGCGAGGACGACCAGCTCGACGTTCTCCTCGCGCACCAGGTCGAGCAGGCGGGCCTCCGCCTCTGCCTTGGTGTCCTTGGTGACGGGGATGTGGTGGAAGGGAATCCCGTACGAGGCGGAGAGCTCGGCGAAGTCCGTGTGGTTGGAGACGACGGCGGCGATCTCCACCGGCAGCGCGCCGATGCGGGAGCGGAAGAGCAGGTCGTTCAGGCAGTGCCCGAACTTGGACACCATCAGGACGATCCGCATGCGGTCGTCCGCGCGGTGGATCTGCCAGTCCATCTGGAAGGAGTCGCCGACGGCGGCGAAGCTCGCGCGGAGCTTGTCGACGGTCACCGGCGGCTCGGCCGAGAAGTGGACGCGCATGAAGAACAGTCCGGTGTCGTGGTCGCCGAACTGCTGGCTGTCCTCGATGTTGCAGCCGGTCATGAAGAGGTAGCTCGACACGGCGTGCACGATGCCCTGTTTGTCGGGGCAGGCGATGGTGAGGACGTACTGCTCAGCGCGGTCGGCGCGCTGGCCACTGGCGGCGACGGACTGCTCGTTCATCCGCCAAGGGTCCCACACCCGGACACCCCGCAGAGCCGCCGTCCCACGGACCGGAACACCCCCGGCAGGGCGGCCGCGCCAGGACGATCGCGTCAGGCCGACCGCGTCAGGATCCGCAGCACCTCGAGGGTCCGCGGCGGGCCGTCGGGGTCGTCGCCGTCACCGCTCGCGAGGCGCACGTGCGCGTCCCGCGCCGCCCGGATCGCCTCGGGCCACCCCGGGTGGTCCAGATACGCGGCCACCGCGGCGTCGGGGCCGACCTCGTGCATGATGCGGAGCACCCGCAGCACGGCGACGTCGACGAGCGCCGCCTCCTGCGAGTCACGGAAGATCGTCCCGACGTACTTCTCCGCGGACCAGTTGTCCAGCCAGGTGTCCTCCACCAGGCGGTACACGGCGTCGGTCACGTCCCCGTACTCCTCGCGCCCGGCGAGCCAGCACTCCCGCTGGAACTCCGGGTCGGAGAGCATGTGCAGCGCCGAACGCACATTGCTGCGCCAGCGCCACCACGGCATGTCGTTCGTTGGCATGGCGCCTATGGTCCTTGACCGACGGCCGCGACGGGAAGACTTCTCCGAACCTTGCACGGTCATCGATCGTACGTTCCCACATCTTCCTCGCCCTTACGGCCCCACCAGTTCACGCGTTCGTCACCATCCGTTGAGTAGGCGTCACTCCGCGGTTGGCCCTCTGCCGGAATCGTGCGTGTCCATGCCCGCCTTGCGACGCGTCTTCCTCCCCCGCCCCGCCGAGACCGCGCCCCGAGCGCGAAAAGCCGTGGTCAGCGCGGCAGTGGTGGCGGCGTGTGCGTCCCTGGCCGTCGGCTGCGGGGTCATCCCCGGAACCACGGGGGGTTCCGGGGACGACCCCGTCACGGTCATGACCTGGGCCCCCGAGGGCACGAAGGCCACCAACAAGCCCGGCATGCCCGCCCTCGCCAAGGCGTACGCCCGCTGGGTCAACGCCAACGGCGGCCTCGACGGGCACGAGCTCCGGGTCATCACCTGCAACGACCACAACGAGCCCGGCGCGGCGAGCGCCTGCGCCCGCGAGGCCGTCAAGCAGGGCGTGGCGGCGGTCGTCGGCTCCTACAGCCAGCACGGCCGGGCCTTCATGTCCCAGCTGGAGGTCGCCGGCATCCCGTACATCGGCGGCTACGGCCTCACCGACGAGGAGTTCTCCAGCCCGCTGTCGTACCCCGTCAACGGCGGGCAGCCCGCGCTGCTCGCGGGCAACGGGCGGCAGCTCGCGGACGTCTGCGGCCGCGTCTCCCTGGTGCGGCCGGACACGATAGCGGGCGACAGCCTCTCCAAGCTCCTGGACTCCGGGCTCGCGCAGGGCCACCGCAAGGCGTCCGCCGACATCCGGGCCCCCGAGGACGGCACGGACTACACGGCGCAGGCCAAGGAGGCGCTGTCCCGCGCCGCCGGCGGCACCGGAGCCAGCAGCGGCAGCGGCGGCGGAGTCAGCAGCGGCGGTGGAGCCAACAGTGGCGGCGGAGCCAACAGCGGCGGCGGCAAGAGCGGCTGTGTGGCGGCGGCCCTCGGCGCGCGCACGGACACGTTCTTCGACTCGTTCCGGCGCACCGCGGACGCGTTCCCCAAGGTGCGTACGGCGTCCGTGCTCGGCAGCGTCGACCAGTCGCTCATCGACCGCACCGGCGGCGCGTCCGGGCCCTACGAAGGGGCGTACGTCACCGGCTGGTACCCCGCCGAGAGTGACAAGCGCTGGTCGCAGATGCGCGAGGTCATCCGCGAGCACGCCTTCGACGACAACCGCGTCGACGCCGCCGACGCGGGCGTACAGACCACCTGGATCGCGTACACCGTCCTGAAGCAGGCCGTCGAGTCGCTCAACGGCGACCCGGTGACGCCCCGCTCGCTGCGGCGCACGCTCGACCAGGGTCTGCGCGTGGACACGGGCGGGCTCACGCCGATGCTGAGCTGGCGCTTCGAGGACATGCTCGCGGCGGGCGAGTACCCGCGCCTGGTGAACGCGGCCGTCACCTTCCAGGTGGTGCGGGACGGCCGCCTGGTCGTGGCCCGCGACCGGTTCGTGAACGTGGAGAAGACCCTGGAGTCCACCCGCTGACACGGACCGACTCCGGAGTCCTCCCCGACTCCGGAGTCCATCCCGGCCACAGCTGCCCCCGGCTACGGCTGCGTCGGCTACAGCTGCGTCGGGTTCCGCGTCGTGAGCTCCTGCTTCCGGGCGATCGCGTTCCACAGGACCGCGGCCTGCTGCTTGGCCTTCGTCGCCTCGCCGCTCGCGCGGTTGCCGGCGCCCTGGTGCGGGCTGGGGCGCGCGTGGCCCTTGCGGCAGCCCTTCTTGCCCGCGACCTGGTCGGCCCACGCGGCGTAGTGGTTGTCCGCGGACGCGGAGGCCTTCCAGGCCCGGTTGAGGGCGGCGGTCAGCTGCGCGTGCTTGGGCAGCTTGTCCACGGAGAGCCCGGAGAGGCGCCCGACGAGGCCGTTGCGCTGCCGGGCCGCGTCCCGCAGGTCCCGCGCGGCCGACCGCAGGTTGTCGCACCTGCCCACGTCGCGCACGGCGCGGATCACCGACTCGCGGCTGTCGTTGCTGTCCGCGAGGAGCTTGTCGAGGGCGACGGCCTGCGGCCGCGCGGGGTCCGCGGACGGCGACGGCTTCTTCGACTCCTTGTCGTCCTTGTCGGCCGGTTCGGTCGCGGCGAGCGGCTCCTTGTCGTCGTCCTTCTTCTCGTCGCCGCCCGAGCTGAGCAGTGCGCCCGCGCCGACGCCGAGCACGGCGATGGCGACGCCGACGGCGACGAGGAGCGGCGCCTTGGAGCCGGTGCGCCGACGCTGCCGCGCGGGCACGGGCTCCGCGGCGAAGGCCGCCGGGCCGGGAGCGGGCGCGGGCTCCGGGACGCGCGGCATCTGCTGCGTGGAGGAGGCGCCGCCGTCGTCCGGCTCCCTGCGGAAGAGGCTGTCGAACTCGGCGGGCGGCTGCCGTTCGCCCGGGGCGCCGGGGCCGACCCCGCCGTACGGGGCGTTCGCGGGGGCGCCGCCGTCCGTGACGGGCGCGATGAACTGGGTGGGCGCGTTGTCGTCCGGTACGCCACCACGGGCGACGTCCGACGCGCTGCCCAGGAACGTCGTCTCTTCGGGGACACGGCCCAGGAAGGCGGTCTCTTCGGAGGGGGCGGGTGTGCGGCCCAGGAACGTCGTGGCGTCGGGGGCCTGCACCTCGGGCGGCAGCGCTCCGGGGGCGGCGACGGGGGGTATGTACTGGGTGGCGTCGGCGTCGGACCGGGTGGCGGGCGCGGCCGGGGCGCCAGCTGCGGGCGCGGCGTGGCGACCCCCGTGCCCGGCTCCGTACGCGGTGTCGGGCTGTCCCGGCAGTCCCGGCTGTCCCGGCTGTCCTGCCGACGGGAGTTCCTGCCCGTGCGGTCCGCCCTGCGCGGCGGGCGGCAGGGGTGCGCTCTGCGCGTTCTGCCCGCTCTGCGCCATGGGCGGCAGCGGGGCGGCGCCGTACGCGGCTCCGTGGGGGCCGCCGTACGACGCCTCCGGCGGTGCGGCGGGCGGCAGTGGCGTGCCCTCCGGGGGCAGCGGCATGGCGGCCGGGGGCTGGGGCTGCGCCGGGTACGGGGTGGTGCTCTCGGGCGGCAGCGGCACCCCGGCCGTGGGCTGGGGGGCGGTGGGCTGCGCGTACGGAGCGCCCGGGTCCTGGTACGCCCCGGCGGCAGGGTCCTGGTACGACGCCGCGGGGTCCTGGTAGGGCGCGCCCTGGTGCGGGGCGGCGGTGCCCCAGGCCTCGCCCGCCCCCGGTGCCGGCGCCGCCGGGTCCGGGCCCCACGGCTGGCCCCAGGGGCTGCCGCCGAGCGGGGCGGTGTGGCCGCCGTGGTCGCCGGTGGTGCCCGGCATCAGGGGGGCGCTACCGTCCGCGGGCAGCACGATGCCCTCGCGCGCCTCCCGCGCCGAGGGCTGCTGCGGATCGGAGGAAGCGGCGCCCTGCCCGCTCTGCTGCGTCACCGGGACTCCTACTAATGGGGGAACCTTCGGAACGTCGGCTCACGCTACCGGGTCCCCGCAGCGCTCTGCCACGCAGCTCAGAACCCGGCAAACGCCACCTGGAACGCAGACGCCGCAGCAGTAACAGAAGTTGTGCGGAAGACGCTGGTTACGGGGGCGCGTCTTCCGCCCGGGAGTGCCAAGGGTGCCCCGTACGCCCCTTCACCTCGTCCGTGCCGCAGGAGGCGCGCGCCGCACGCCCCTGCGGACCGTCACGCCGCCTGCAGTTCGAGGCGCGCGCCGAACTCGCGTACCACCGGCTCCTCCCGGTACGGCTCCAGGCGCTGCTGGAAGTCCTCCAGGTACTCCGCGCCGCGGTTCGACCGCAGCGTGCCGAGCAGCTCGACCGCCTTCAGGCCCGTGTGGCAGGCCTGCTCCACGTCGCGGCGCTGCACCTGGGCCGTGGCGAGGAGCACCAGGCCGATGGCGCGCCGCCGCGCCCGGGTCTCCGGGTGGCCCGCGAGGGACTCCTCCGCGCGCCGCGCCGCCGCCTCCGCCTGCCCCAGGTCGCGGTGGCAGTGCGCGAGCTCGTCCGCCAGATACGCCTGGTCGAAGTGGCGGATCCACACCGGGTCGTCGCCGGACTGCTCCTCGCCCGTGGCCCGCTCCATCGCCTCGACCGCACGGCCCGCGACGATCTGCGTGGACCGCGCGTCGCCGAGCAGCGCGTGGCCCCGCGCCTCGGCGGCGTAGAACATGGACTCCGCGCGCGGTGTGACCCGCCCGCGCGCCCCTTCCTGCGCCGCGCGCGCCAGCTGGGCGATCTCGCGGGGGTTGCCGAGCTGCGCCGCGAGATGGCTCATGGACGCGGCGAGCACATACCCGCCGTACCCGCGGTCGCCCGCCGCCTGCGCGAGGCGGAGCGCCTGGATGTAGTACCGCTGGGCGAGGCCCGGCTGGCCGGTGTCCACCGCCATGTACCCGGCGAGCTCCGTCAACCGGGCGACCGCCGCGAACAGTTCGCGCCCCACCGCTTCGCGGTACGAGCCCGCGAGCAGGCCCGACACGACCGAGTTGAGGTAGTGCACGACCACCGGGCGCACATGCCCGCTGCCGTACTGGTGGTCGAGCTGGGTCAGCGCCTCCGTCATCGCCTTGACGGCCGCCACGTCCGACAGGCCGACGCGCGGCCCCGCCGTCCTGCTGACCTGCGAGTCCGGTGACGAGATGAGCCAGTCGCGGCTCGGCTCGACGAGCGCGGACGCGGCGACGGACGAGCCGGACAGGAAGTCACGCCGCCCCACGTCGCTGCGCCACAGCTCGCAGACCTGCTCGATCGCGCCGAGAACGGTGGGCGAGAACTGCAGGCCCACGCCGGAGGCGAGGTTCTTGCCGTTCGCCATGCCGATCTCGTCGATCGTCACCGTGCGGCCCAGTTTGCGGCCGAGCGCCTCCGCGATGATGCCGGGAGCGCGACCGCGCGGCTGCTGCCCGCGCAGCCAGCGTGCCACCGACGTCTTGTCGTAACGAAGATCGAGACCGTGCTCCGCGCCGCACATGTTGACGCGACGGGCCAGACCGGCGTTCGAGCAGCCGGCTTCCTGAATGAGTGCCTGCAGCCGTTCATTGGGCTGCCGCGCGACGAGTGGCCTGGCGGCCATGGCGTACCCCCTGTGTGCACCGTGGACCATCTGGAACTTCAAGGTCGGATGTCGAGTGCGGAACGGTCCGGGCCGGATTGCCCGCGCCGCCCAGATGATCAATGCCCGGGAAACAACCGGAAGATGCACCACAAACACACAGCAACTGCACTTAACCGTGTCATAGCTTGCGCATCACGGCGTAAACACAGCACAAGTTAGCGAGCCGGGTGAACCTGGTGAACTCCGACTGCCCCTGACGTGGCTACCCGCGCCCGGACCCCCTTGCCCGCGCGCGCCCCCACCCGTGCACCCATGCGCCCCACGGCAGGACCGATGCTCCTCCCCCGCGCACATGACAGGCCGTAACCGGGAAGGACGGCGGGAGTTGAGGACTTCGTGGAAGAGACCATCGGAGTCACGTCAGCCGCGCAGATCCCGAAGCAGCGCGGAGAGGCCCTGCAGGACACAGCCGTACGGTACGCGGAGGAACGGCACTGGGACGTCTTCCCCGGCGCCTGGCTCGAGTCCGTCGAGGGCACGTGGCGCTGCTCGTGCGGCGACGCCGCGTGCGCCGCGCCCGGCGCCCACCCCGTGCGCGACGACTGGCCCACGCAGGCCACGGGCAGCGCGACCGTCGCCCGGCGCATGTGGGCCAAGCAGCCGAACGCGTCGATCCTGCTGCCGACGGGGCGGACGTTCGACGCCATCGACGTGCCCGAGACCGCCGGCTTCCTCGCGCTCGCCCGCATGGAGCGGATGGAGCTCACGCTCGGGCCCGTGACGTGCACGCCCGACCGGCGCATGCAGTTCTTCGTCCTTCCCGGCGCCTCGGCGAAGGTCCCCGACCTCGTCCGCAAGCTCGGCTGGCCGCCCGCCGCGCTCGACCTCATCACCCTCGGTGAAGGCGGCTACGTCGCCGCGCCCCCCACGCGTTTCGGCGCGTCCGGCGCGGTCCAGTGGGCCTGCCGCCCCACCCCCGCCAACCGCTGGCTCCCCGACGCCGAGGAAATCATCTCCCCACTGTCCTACGCCTGCGGCAGGGAGGCCCGCCGCCGGTAGTACCTGGCTGTGGGCAGCTGGTCCGCCCAGAGGGCGGAACGGGTGGGCACAGCCCATCCGACGCCGCCTCGATCCAACGGCCCCGAGACCGACGTACCGTACCCAGACGGACGACGGCAACGCAGAGGGGCAACGGGTGACCATCGCAGCAGTACAGGTGACCAACCTGTGGAAGGCCTTCGGCCAGCAACTGGCCGTGGCGGGCGTCGACCTGACCCTCCCGGCAGGGAAGTTCGTCGGGCTCGTCGGCCCGAACGGCGCGGGCAAGACCACCACCCTCTCCATGGTCACCGGCCTGCTCCGCCCCGACCAGGGCACCGTCGAGGTCGTCGGCCACGACGTCTGGCAGGACCCCGCCGAGGTCAAGGCCCGCATCGGCGTCCTGCCGGAGGGCCTGCGCCTGTTCGAGCGCCTCTCCGGGCGCGAACTCCTCGCGTACACCGGACGCCTGCGCGGCCTGCCCGGACCGGAGGTCGACAAACGCGCGACCCAGCTCCTCGACGTACTCGACCTCGCGGGCGCGCAGCACAAGCTCGTCGTCGACTACTCCACCGGCATGCGCAAGAAGATCGGCCTGGCCGCGGCGCTCCTCCACAACCCCGAAGTGCTCTTCCTCGACGAACCGTTCGAGGGCGTCGACCCGGTCTCCGCCCAGACCATCCGCGGCGTCCTGGAGCGCTACACCGCATCCGGCGCGACCGTCGTCTTCTCCAGCCACGTCATGGAGCTCGTGGAGTCCCTGTGCGACTGGGTCGCCGTGATGGCGGCGGGCCGCATCCGCGCGCAGGGCCCGCTCGCGGACGTACGCGGCGACGCGGCGTCCCTCCAGGAGGCGTTCCTCGAACTCGTCGGCGCGGGCGGGCGCGACGCGGACTCCGACCTCGACTGGCTCGGCGGCGGCCCTCGATGACGACACCGACGACGGCACCGACGCCGCCGACGCCGCGGCCCACCGCCCTCACCCCCGTCTTCGTACGCCTGAAGCTGTCGCTGCTGCGCAACGGCCTGCGCCAGTCCACGGGCCGCCGCGCCGCGTACGTCGCGTCGGCGGCCGTCGCCCTGCTCTTCGCCGCGCTCCAGCTCCTCGGGCTCGTCCTGCTGCGCGGCGACGAGCACGCGGCCACCGTGTCGGTCATCCTCACCGCGGTCCTCGCGCTCGGCTGGGCGGTGATGCCGCTGTTCTTCCCCAGCGGCGACGAGACCCTGGACCCCACGCGCCTGGTGATGCTCCCCCTGCGCCCCCGCCCTCTCGTGCGCGCGCTCCTCGTCGCGTCGCTCGTGGGCATCGGCCCCCTGTTCACGCTCTGCCTGGCGCTCGGCGCGGTGATCGCGGTGGCGCGGGGCGGCGCCGCGTACGCGGTCGGCGTGGTGGCCGTGCCGCTGACGGTCCTGCTGTGCGTCGCCCTCGCGCGGGCCGTCGCCGCCGCCAACATCCGCCTCCTCACCAGCCGCAAGGGCCGCGATCTCGCCGTACTCAGCGGGCTCGTCATCGCCGTCGGGGCGCAGCTGGTCAACTTCGGGGCACAGCGGCTCGGTTCGTCGGCGGACGGCCTGAGCGAGCTGGACCCGGCGGCGGACGTCCTGGGGTGGCTGCCGCCGTCCGCCGCGATCTCCGCGGTGCACGAGACAGGAGCCGCGCACTACGGAGTGGCCGCCGCCCAACTGGCCCTCTCCGTAGGGGCCCTTTTTCTCCTCCTGCACCTGTGGCGGCGCAGCCTCACCCGCCTCATGACGGCGCCGGACGGCTCGACCCTCGCCGCCGCCGAACCGTCCCGCACGAAGAGCCGGAGCAGCGGCCTCTCCGCGCGGCTCCCCGGGGGCCGCACGGGTCCCGTCATGGAGCGCTCCCTGCGCTACGTGTGGCGCGACCCCAAGACGAAGGCCGCCTGGGTCACGTCCCTCGCCATCGGCCTGATCGTGCCCGTCTTCAACGCCCTCCAGGGCACCGGATCCGTCTACTTCGCGTGCTTCGCGGCGGGGATGCTCGGCATCCAGATGTACAACCAGTTCGGCCAGGACACCTCGGCGTTCTGGATGGTGGCCATGACGATCTCGTCGACGCGCGACGCGTACGAGGAGCTGCGCGCCCGCGCCGGTGCGCTGCTCGTCGTCACGCTGCCGTACACGGCCCTGGTGAACGTCCTGACGACGGCGCTCCTCGGCGACTGGCGCACCCTTCCCGAAGCCGTCGGCCTCTCCTTCGCCCTCCTCGGCGCGATGCTCGCGACCGGCGCGTGGTCGTCGGCCCGCTTCCCGTACTCCATCCCCCAGGAGGGCTACAAGAACGTGGCGCCCGGCCAGGCGGGTCTCGCCTGGATCTCCCTGGTGGGCGGCATGCTCACCGCCGCCGCGCTCTGCGCCCCCGTCCTGGCCTGCACCATCTGGCTCCACAGCAGCGGACGCGGCGACGTGTCGTGGCTCCTGCTCCCCCTGGGCACGGTGTACGGCGCGGCGGTCACGGTGGCGGGGCTGCGGATGGCCGCGCCCCGGGTGGCGGCCCGGCTGCCGGAGATCCTCACGGCGGTGAGCAGGGGCTGACCACCCGTCACAAGGGGCGGGCGGAGGTCGTACGGAAAAGTCGTACGGGAAAACAGACGACCCGCGAGCCGTGGTTCCCCTCGCCTGTGGCGGGGAGAAGCCGGCCGGACGTACCGGCGACTCGCGGGTCGGGTGACTGCTTGGGATTGAGGGCCGGCTGCACGCATGGTGCACGCGCTGGTCCGGCGCCGAATTCGAGTTGCGACGTCGGGCCGCTAGCCCGCAGTCACCTCACGCGTCCGGGTTTCATACATCTGCCGAACCACCTCCCTTCTCGTGTGCACGCCACCCTAGGAACCGCGCCGTGCGCCGCACAACCGATTTATGGCGGGCAACGATTTCATCCAACTTCCGGGAACACACTGTGGGCTGCGTCACGTTCGAGTTGAATGATCTGACGTGCAGCACACGCAGCTCATGAGGATGAGGTCACGGCCTGCAGGGGGTTCCAGGTGAGTGCTTCCCGACAGAGCGGAACAACCGACGAACTGGGCCCCGAAGAGCCCGAGCCCGGCGGGGCCGAACTGCTCGCTGCGCTCCTCGACGGGATGGACGCCGCGCTGTGCGCCTTCGACTCCGACGGGGTCGTGACGCACTGGAACCGCGAGGCCGAGCGGATCCTCGGCTGGTCGGCGGCGGAGGCCGTCGGGCGGCGCGGCTTCGCCGGGTGGGCCGTGCGGCCCGCCGACGCCGAGGAGGTCGAGGAGCGCCTCCTCGCCGCCATGCACGCTCCCGGGCGCCAGGTGCACGAGTTCGCGCTCCTCACCAAGGGCGGCGGACGCGTCCTCGTCCGCACCCAGTCCGCCGCCGTCCGCGGCGGCGACGGCAAGCCCGCCGGGGTCTACTGCGCCTTCAGCGAAGTACACGCCCAGATCGACCTGGAGCGGTCCATCGCCCTGAGCGAGGCCCTGTTCGAGCACGCGTCGTGGGGCGTCGTCCTGGTCGACGCGGACCTGCGGCCCGCCGTGGTCAACGAACACGCGGCGCGGGCCCTGGGGATCGGCCGCACGGCGCTCCTCGGGCGGCCCCTCGGAGAAGTGCTCGTCCAGGGCGTCGAGGAGCTGGAGAGCGCTCTCGCGCATGTGCTCGCCGAGGGCGCGCCGCCCGCGCCCGCCGAGATGTGGGTGACGGTCCGCGGTGACAGCGGCGAGGCGCGGCGCCGGTGCTGGCGCAGCGGCTTCCTGCGGCTCGGCTCGCCCCTCGCCGAGGAGCCCGTGCCGCTGGGCGTCGCCTGGCTCTTCCGGGACGTCACGGAGGCCAAGCAGACCGAGCAGGAGGCCGCCCAGCTCCGCTTCCGGTCCCAGCAGCTGCACCGGTCCGCGCGGGCCGCCGCCGAGTGCGAGGACCCGATGGAGGCCGCGACCGTCCAGCTCGACTTCGCCCTCGCCGGCTTCGCCGACCACGCCCTGATCGACCTGCTCGTCGGCGAGGAGCCCGCGGTCCGGCTCGTGCGGGCCGCGGCGACGCCCGCCGAGTCGCCCGGGCCGTGTCTGCCCGCCGACCGGGCGGGGCTGCCCGTCCGCTACCCGGAGGGCCACCCCGCCACCCAGTGCGTGGAGCGGGCGGGGTCGGTGCGCGCCAGCGCCGGCCTCGCTTCGCCCGAGCGGGCTCGCGAGTGGGCCGCCGTCCGGCAGTGGCCCGAGTCGTCCGTGCACGCGCTGTGCGCGGTGCTGCGCAGCCGGGGGCGGACGCTTGGCGTCGTGACGTTCCTGCGGGGGGCGGCTCGGGCTCAGTTCGAGCGGGGGGATGCGGTGTACGGGGAGAGTGTGGCGGCACGGGTGGGGGTGGCGGTGGATCTGGCGGGGGTGCTGGGGCGGTGACATTCCCTGGCCTGGGGGCCCACCCACCGCCGTCGGCGCCCCTCCCACCGCTACCGCGGCGGTTCATCTCCCACCCGCCCGCCCGTTTCTGCCCTCCCACCAGGTGGACGCCCCCGGCGCGGGCTGCCCGCCGTCGGCGTCTGCGGCTCCCCCACCGCTGCCGCGGCGGCTGCCCCCCCCCCACCCAGCGCGTGAGTCACCCGCCGTCAGCGGCTAGGGGGCGCCCGCCCGCCGCACGTTTCCTCCCCTCCACGGGGTGGACGCCCTCCGTGGGGGGCGGCCGGCACGCCCCGAGCCACCCGCCCGAGCCCCCTCCGAGGGGACGGGATCCCTCGCCGACTCCCCACCGCTACCGCGGAGGCTTCTCCCCCACCCGCCTGCGGGGTGGGCGCCCCCGTGGGTTACCCGCCGTTGGCGTCTGCAGGCCTCCCACCGCTACCGCGGCGGTTGTTTCCCACCCGCCCGCCCGTTTCTGCCCTGCCGTGGGGTGGGCGCTCCTAGCGCGGGTCGCCCGCCGTCGGCGTCTGCAGGCCTCCCGCCGCTACCGCGGCGGTTGTTTCCCACCCGCCCGCCCGTTTCTGCCCTCCCGGCGGGTGGACGCCCCTCGCGGGGGCTGGCCGCCGTCGGCGGCTGCAGGACAGACGGTGCCCCCTGGACGGCACGTAGTGGGAGGGCGGGCGGGAAGAAGCCGCCGCGATAGCGGCGGGACCCCGGCACACGGGTGGGTGCGCCAGTGACCGGGCGAGGGGTCTGCGTGCGGTGGAGGGTGCCCCCGGGCGGCAGGTAGCGGGAGGGCGGGCGGGGAGATGCCGTCGCGGTAGCGGCGGGACCCCGGCACACGGGTGGGTGAGGGGTGTGCGCCGTCGGGCAGGCCCGGGGGGCCGTCGCCGTGGTGGTGGGGCTGGGGTGCGGTTGGGGGTTCCCGGGGGCTTGGTGGGGGTTAGTGGCGGTAGAAGATTCGGTCGGCGTACGTCGTGAAGATGCGGCCGTTCCAGTCGTGGCCGCCGTCCACGTTGCCCGAGCGCAGGAGGGGCGGCTGGATGCCGCGGGCGGCGAGGGCAGCCGCGGCGGTGGCCGTCATGGACTGCATGAGCGCGCTGGCCACCATCGTGGAGGCGGGGCCGAAGGGGGCGTCGACGGAGTCGAGAGTGAGCTCCGCGTCCCCCACGGCGATCTTCGAGTCGAGCACGACATCGCAGTGGTCCTTCAGGAACGTACCGGACACGTGCCGCGACTTCGTGCCCTTCGCGTACGCCACGGACGTCACGCCGATGACCTTCAGGCCGAGCGCGCGGGCGTTCATCGCCATCTCGACGGGGAGCGCGTTCCGCCCGGACAGGGAGATGATCACGAGGACGTCGCCGGGGCGGACGGGGCTGGAGTCGAGGACGGCGCCCGCGAGCCCGTCGACCCGCTCCAGTGCGGAGCCGAGCGTCGCGGGCATGACGTCGACGCCGACCACGCCCGGCACGGACAGCAGGTTCATGAGGGCGAGGCCGCCCGCGCGGTAGACGACGTCCTGGGCGGCGAGCGAGGAGTGACCCGCGCCGAAGGCGAAGAGGCGGCCGTCGGCCGCGACGGTGTCGGCGATCAGCTCGGCGGCGGCCGTGATGTTCGCGGACTCCTCCTCCCGCACCCGCCGCAGCAGCCCGATCGCGGCGTCCAGGTACCGCTCGGCCGTTCCGGCGGCAGGATCGGCAGGGGCGGCAGGATCGGCAGGGGCGACGATCGGGCCGGGGTCCGCACCGGCGGCCGCGTCAGCAGGGTCAACGGCGTCGGGGTTCGGGCCGGCAGCGGCGGTCGGGCTGGCAGCGGCGCCGGTGGTCGGGCCGGTGCTCGCAGCAGCGCCCGTGTCGGCGTCCGCAGCAGTGGCCGTGCCAGGGGCGGTCGCGTCGGCCTCCGCAGGGGCAGGGGTGCCGGCGGCCGTGTCGGGGGGCGGGGCAGCCTTCGGAGTGGCGGCCGCGCCGGTCTCCGTGTCCTTGTCCTGCGCGCCGTCCTTGCCGTGGCTCATCCGCGAAACCCCTTCGTCCCGCCGCCGTCCCGTCGTGTCGCGGATCACCGTGCGGTCTGAACCAGCGCCCTGTCAATACAGCCTGGAGACGCCTCTTTCCCCGGCGCAACCCGGTTGTCAGTGGTATGCGTCAGAATTGAGGGCAGGGCCAGCGCACGAGCGAATTCTGAGGGGCACCCATGTCGGGGCTTATTGACACCACTGAGATGTACCTGCGCACCATCCTCGAGCTGGAGGAGGAGGGCGTCGTCCCCATGCGCGCCCGGATCGCCGAGCGGCTCGATCAGAGCGGCCCGACGGTGAGCCAGACCGTGGCACGCATGGAGCGCGACGGCCTGGTGGCCGTCGCGACCGACCGGCACCTGGAGCTGACCGAGGAGGGCCGCCGCCTGGCCACGCGCGTCATGCGCAAGCACCGCCTCGCCGAATGCCTCCTGGTGGACGTGATCGGCCTGGAGTGGGAGCAGGTGCACGCCGAGGCCTGCCGCTGGGAGCACGTGATGAGCGAGGCCGTGGAGCGCCGCGTCCTCGAGCTCCTGCGCCACCCCACCGAGTCGCCGTACGGCAACCCGATCCCGGGCCTCGAGGAGCTCGGCGAGAAGGACGGCGCGGACCCGTTCCTGGACGAGGGCATGGTCTCCCTGATCGACCTCGACCCGGGCACGGACGGCAAGACGGTCGTGGTCCGCCGCATCGGCGAGCCGATCCAGACGGACGCGCAGCTGATGTACACGCTGCGGCGCGCGGGCGTGCAGCCCGGCTCCGTGGTGAGCGTCACGGAGTCGGCGGGCGGCGTGCTCGTGGGCTCCAGCGGCGAGGCGGCCGAGCTCGCGGCGGACGTCGCGTCGCACGTGTTCGTCGCCAAGCGCTGACGGCGCCCGGCACCGGGCCCGGTGCGGCCCCGAACCGACGCCAACTTCCGTTACCACAGGGACAGTTGGGGTGAGTCCGAGACGCACCGGAGCCCAAGATTCAGTGTGCCGAATCGCAGCGCCGGAACGATTTGCGTGCAAGGCTGTCGCGAGAGGCATATGACCTGAGGGCTCTTGACCGCGTCGGCACCAGGACCTGGCCGAGTCGCCGCCGGGTCCTGGCCGTACGGCCGGAGAGGGGGCAGACGATGTGCCCGGCTGGTGAGCGGGGGTACGGAGGGCGGGGCGCGCGGCGCCCAGGACGCCCGCCCCGGGCCCGCCGCAGACGCCTCGCCCGGCGCCCCCGCGGCGCTCCCCGGGCCCGCCACGCGGCCCGCGCACGTTCCGTACGCCACGTACGCCGCGTACGCCGTACGTGTCCTGCGCCGCCCCCGCGCCGCGCGTACCCCACGCCGTCGTCGCGCGGCCCGCACGCAGAGGGCCCCGGCGCCGCGTGGCGCCGGGGCCTGTCCTCCCCTGTACTGACCCGGAGCCCCGAGCTCCCAGGGTCACCCCCCTCGGACCGGTCTCCCCGAGCGGTCCGCCCCCCGATGAAGATCTCCCCTCGGCGGCGGCGGTCAATCCTTGAGCATGGTCACCCGAACGAGGGGTGTTGGCGGCAAGAAGGCCGTTCTCGAATGAGAGTTCGATAGCGTGCCGGAGTGCGTGAGCGAAGAACCCGAGCGGAACCAAGGGGGGTGCCTGGGACCATGGTGCGGCGCATCCACGTAACCGGTGCGGGCGGCGTGAACCTCGCCGCCTGGGAGTACGCCGATCCTCCCAAATCCAGGGAGGCCGAGCCGTCGCCGGGCGGCGTGCTGTTACTCCACGGCCTCATGGGCCGCGCCTCCCACTGGGCGGGCACCGCCCGCTGGCTCTCCGAGCGGCACCGCGCGGTCGCCCTCGACCAGCGCGGCCACGGCCGGAGCGACAAGCCGGCCGACGGGCCGTACTCCCGCGAGGCGTACGTCGACGACGCCGAGGCCGCCCTCGAGCAGCTCGGGCTCGCCCCCGCCGTCCTCATCGGCCACTCCATGGGCGCGCTCACCGCCTGGCAGCTCGCCGCGCGCCGCCCCGATCTGGTCCGGGGTCTGATCATCTGCGACATGCGGGCGTCGGCGCTCGGCGCGGCGTCCCAGCGGGAGTGGGAGGCGTGGTTCAAGTCCTGGCCGGTGCCGTTCGCGACGCTCGAGGACGTACGGAAGTGGTTCGGCGAGGACGATCCGTGGGTGGAGCGGCCCAACCCCTCGCGTGGCGCGTTCTTCGCGGAGGTCATGGCCGAGGGGCCCGACGGGTGGCGGCCCGTCTTCGACCCCGCGCAGATGCTGAAGTCCCGGGAGACCTGGGTGTACGACGCGCACTGGGAGGAGCTGGTGCAGGTGCGGTGCCCCGCGCTCGTCGTGCGTGGGCTCGATGGGGAGTTGGGGCGGGCCGAGGCGCAGGAGATGGTGCGGGTGCTGCCGCTGGGGGCCTATGCGGAGGTTGTCGACGCGGGGCATCTTGTGCACTACGACCAGCCCGAGGGCTGGCGCACCGCCATCGAACCCTTCCTGGACACCCTCCTGACGGGCTCTTAGCTCCGGGGCTCCTGCGCGCAGGACCCGCCGCTACCGCGGCGGCGACTTCCCGCCCGCCCACCCAGTACCTACC
>NZ_JBHYJH010000122.1:0-30807 GCF_042740445.1 Streptomyces sp. NPDC059003
CCCCGCGCACAGGCGGGGCAGGCGCCGGAAGGGGCAAGCCCTACAGGAAGGCGATCGAGGACGCCCGGTCGTTCATGGCGTCCCCGACGTAGGAGGCCGACTGCTGGTACTCCTGGCGGGTCCCGCCCGTGCCGGGGGAGTCCCACAGCTCCATCCAGCACGACACCGTGGTCGAGGAAGAGGACACTGGACGCGTGCGGTGCTCGCGCTCACTGCGGCGCGTACGGCCGCAGGCATGTCACGGATCGTCCGCAGCCGGCGTCGGCTCCCTCGCGGCCTTCTCGCGACGGAGGGGCCGACTCGGGCTGCTCGGACATTTCTGCACCGGGCGATGTTGGCCGGGCGTGCCCGTCAGTACGCGGAAACTGACCGAGCATGACCGCTCTCGCGCGCACCGCCGGGCGGGCCGACAGGCCCGGACGACACCGCACAACCCGCCCCGCCCGCCCGGCACACAGCAAAGCCCGTTTCCTGCCCGGGTTAGACCCACCACCATCACCGTCCGGCGACACCCGGGACGGGCGGCTCACCCGGGTCGCCAACCCGGCGATCCGGGACCGCGACCGCGCGCTCTGTGGGGCGGCCCGCCCTGCGCGGTGGCGGTCAGGTCCGGCGCCAGTACTCGCGGGCCAGCAGACGCAGGGCCGCCGGGACGGAGGCGCGCGCCGGGGAGCGCAGGAGCTGTGCGCCCTTGAGCGTTGCGGCGTCGGCCGTCAGTTCCTCCATCCCGATGAGCGCCCTTCCCATCGGGCGGTGGGCCTGGGGCAGGTGCGCGACCAGCGCGTAGCTCTGGGCGAGAGTGGCCCGTGCCGTGCGGATCAACTCCTCCAGCAGGAGGCGCACTTGCTCGCAGTCCTTGCGCGCGGCGAGGTCGGCACGGGTCACCCGGTGCCGCGCCAGCGTCTGCGCGGGGATGTTCAGCCGTCCTGCCCGCAGGTCCTCGGCCACGTCGGTGACGAAGTCCAGGCGCTGGCTGCCGTCGATGAACTGACGGCAGGCGCCGCGGTAGCCGGCCTCGTCCGCGCCGGGCGCCAGCAGACCGGCCACGACCATGAACGCGGGCAGGGAGTAGGCGTCGATGTAGCGCTGATAGTCCTCCTCCCCGTCGAACCCGGAGAACTCGAGGTCCACCCGCCCGGCGCCGAGGAACGCGTCGATGTCACGCTCCAGGCGGGGAAACGCCGCACACGTGTGCAGCAGCGGGCGCAGCACGGGGTGCTCGCTGTGCCGGGCGGCCAGCGCCTCGCGCACCGACTTCTCCCACCGGTCATAGGCGGCGGCCCGCTCCTTCAGCGGCCCTTGCCGGTCGAGGACGGTGTCGGTGTGGTGCATGAAGACGGTCGCGGCGATCACATGCGGGACCACGGCCCGGGGCAGCAGCAGCCGGACGGCCAGATACTGGTGGCGCCGGTAGCGCGAGACCACACGGCGCAGGCGGGTGAAGTCCGCGCGCAGCCGGGGACTGTCGATGCCCGCCGCGCTCAGCGTGGCCTGCCACGAATTCATCGCACTCCTCGGGTTCCCGGACGGTGACTGCCCACCAGTAAACAATCTTGTCCCCGGGATCAAAGGATCCGGTGAATCCGGACTCGACCGCGGCCGGGGTCACTTGGGCGGGAGCTCGGCGGTGACGTCCATCGCCCACGCCAGCCAGCCGTCCAGGACGTCGTCGTCCAGGGTCTCCTCCGCCAGCAGGACCCAGCCTCGCTGTTCCTTGCCGCGGATCACCAGGGGCGCGGTGCCGGGGCGGGCCAGGGCCTGGTCTCGGGCCGCCCGGAGGGGGGGCGGCTGTGGCCGAGCTGGAACAGGTACTGCCCGCCCGGCTGCGCCACCAGGTCGCCACCATCCAGGCCGCCACCGCTCCGCTCCCGCTGCCCTGGAGCACCGGCCCCCGGGCCGATCCCACCGTCCTGGCCACCCTGGCCGCCGCCTGCCGCGACCACGAGATCACCACCTTCACCTACCGCACCAGCGGCGGCGAGAGCGGCCCGCGCCGCGTGGAGCCGCACGCCCTGGTCGCGGCCGACCCGGTCTGGTACCTCGTCGCCTACGACACCGGCCACGACGAGTGGCGCCTGTTCCGCGTGGACCGGCTCACCGACCCCGCCCCCACCGGCCACCGCGGCACGCCCCGCGCGCTGCCTGCCCCCGACGCGGCCGCCTACGTCGCCAAGCGTCTGGCCGCCGCCCCCGCCCGCTACACCTTCCGCGCCACCGTCCCCGCCGACGCCGAAACGGTGCGGGCCCGCACCTGGTCCCTGCCCGGCCGCGTCCAGGCGGTCGACGAGGCCACCAGCACCCTCGACCTGGCCGCCGACAACCCCCACCGCATCGCCGAACAGCTCCTCGGCATCGACCTCGGCCCCCACAGCACCATCCGCGGCACCCGCGAACTCGCCCCGCACCTGGAGCAGTTGGGCCACCGCCTGCTGCACGCCGCCCGCGCCCTCACCGAACAGGACGAGAAGGGCTGAGAGGCGGACAGAGAGGCAGGCAGAAAGAGTTGCGCGTGCCAGCGGGGCCGTCGCTGCGCCCCGCAGACGCGGGCCCGCCCCGTCGGCTCACTCCTTCAGGCGGTAGAAGTGGATGGGGGAGTTCGGGGTGAAACCGATGCGCGGGTACACGGGGGCCCCGGCGGCGGTCGCGTGCAGCGTGGCGCGGGTCAGCCCGGTGGCCCGCGCGCCCTCGTACAGCGCTTTGCGCGTGACCGCCTCGCCGTAGCCCCTGCGCTGCCACTGCGGGTCGGTGGCGACGAAGGCGACGAACAGGCGCCCCTGCGCTGCGACCGTGGCGGCGCACGCCACCGCGACGTCGCCGCGCAGGCCCAGGTAGGCGTGCATCTCGCTCTTCCAGTACGCGGATCCGGCCAGGCCGTCGCGGCCCTCCTCCAGGGGGAGGTCGTAGGCGCGGGACTGGAGGTCCGCGTAGGCGCGCAGCTGCTCGTCGGTGCGTACCCGTACGAAGGTTAGGTCGGGGTGGACCGGGTCGGGCAGGGGCGGCAGGTCCGCGGCCATGCCCCGGCCGGGGAAGGCGTACTGCAGGCCGGCCTGCTCGGCCGCTGCCTCCAGCGTGGTGCGGGCCTCGTCGTCGAGGAGGTCCTCGAAGAGCCACAACAGGCCCGGGTGCTGCTTGGCCCGCATGATGTCGGCCGCCTGGCCCAGGCGCCGGGCGAGCAGAGCGGGGTCTGTTCCCTGTTCGGTCAGGGTGAGGCAGTTGTAGAACGTGAATCGGCAGTCGGCCCAGCGCACGGCGATGCCGGGCAGGTCGCGCACATCCGCGTCCGGGTCGCGGTCGAGCACCAGGGCACGCCAGGCCACGGTGAGCTGCTGTGCGGATTCGAGGGACTGCGTGAGGCCGGTCACCGTACTCCCGGGGATCGTTGAGGGTGTTGAGGGTGTTGAGGGTGTTGGGGGTGTTGAGGGTGTTGCCGTCATCAGATGATGCCTTCGAACTGCTTGTCCTCGGCGGGGGAGTTCGAGCGGGGCACGTGGTAGGCGCTGCGTCCGAAGCGCCGCCACAGGGCGGCGATGAGGAAGGCCACCACGACGGCGACGGGGGTGTAGTTGAAGGTGGTGGCGGTGACCGGCCTGGTCTGCGGCAGCAGGAACAGCACCGTGACCGCACCCGCCCACAGCACCGCCACCCAGCCGATGGGCCGGCTCCAGCGGCCCAGGTTCCAGGGCCCGGGGGTGAACCGGTCGCCGTGCAGCAGGCGCAGCAGCACCGGGATGGCGTAGGCCGAGGTGAATCCCACCACCGAGATGGCGGTCACCGCCGTGAACGCCGCGGTGGAGGACAGCGACGGCAGCGCGAGCAGGAAGGCCACGGCGACCGCGAGCCAGACCGCGTTGGCGGGAATCGCGGTGCGGCGGCTGACCTTCTTCCAGTGCGCCGATCCGGGCAGGGCGCCGTCCCGGGCGAAGGCGTAGATCATCCGGCTGGCGCTGGCGGTCACGGTGTAGCCGCACAGGAACTGGGCCACGATGATCACCAGGAGCAGGGCCTTGGCCGCCGCCTGGCCCAGCGCGTCCAGCAGGATCTGCGCCACGGGGACACCGGTCGGGCCGGCCAGCGTCGCGGCGTAGTCCTGGATGGCGAACAGCAGCGTGGCCAGCAGGATGCCGCCGGCGATCCAGGACACCGTCACCGAGCGGAAGATGCCGCGGGCCGCGGCGACGGAGGCGTGGTTGGTCTCCTCGCTCAGGTGGGCCGAGGTGTCGTAGCCGGCCAGCGCGAAGACCGGCAGCAGCATGCCGAGCAGGACCACGTACACCGGGGCGCTCCAGCCGGTGTTGTTGGTGAACTCCGAGAAGACGAAGCCGGCCGACTGGTGGTGGGAGGGCACGAGCGCCAGGGCGCCGATGATGACGACGGCCCCGGCCAGGTGCCACCAGGCGCTCAGGGAGGTGAGGATGTTCATCAGCCGGGTGCCGAAGAGGTTCAGCACCGCGTGCAGCGCGAGGATGACCGCGTACAGGGCGAGCAGGGAGCCCGGGGTCGGCGTGTAGTCGAACTGCAGGTTCATCCACGCGGCGGTGAACGTCGCGATGCCGTAGTCCTGGGCGGCGATCCCGCCCAGCAGGCCCAGGAGGTTGAGCCAGCCGGTGTACCAGCTCCACCGCTCGCCCCCGAGCTGGCGGGCCATGTAGTACAGGCCACCGCTGGTGGGGTAGCGGGAGGTGATCTCGGCCAGGGCCGCGGCCAGGCACAGCACCAGCGGCCCCACGGCGAGCCACCCCCACATGATGACCGCGGGGCCTCCC
The DNA here is from genome assembly GCF_042740445.1 of Streptomyces sp. NPDC059003. Taxonomy (NCBI): domain Bacteria; kingdom Bacillati; phylum Actinomycetota; class Actinomycetes; order Kitasatosporales; family Streptomycetaceae; genus Streptomyces; species Streptomyces sp. NPDC059003. The sequence continues at coordinate 4,764 of NZ_JBHYJH010000122.1, forward strand.
GAGTTCAGGCCGTAGCCGAAGAGCAGCAGGGTCCCCGACATGATCGAGATGACCGACAGGGAGGCGGAGAAATTGCCGAACGCCCCCATCCGGCGGTGCAGTTGCTGGGTGTAGCCCAGCGATTGGAGGATGCGCGCGTCCTCCCCGTCGTCGTGGACCGCATGCGGCCGCTGGCGCCGTGCTCTTGTCGAAGTCATGGATTTCTCCGCACAGGAAAGCTGAAGGAGCTGAAGGAGCGGACAGAGGGGCGTGCAGGCGGGGACTGCCGGGCCGCCGGCGGGGGAGGGGGCGGCGCCCGCCGCGGGGCCAGGCGGGCGCTCACGGGTGTTCTCCGGTGCGCCGCGGGCGGGATCTGCGGCAGGCGTCGCGGTCCTCCTCGAATGCCCTGCGCCACTGGCCTGTTGGGTGCCGGGCGTCGTACTGCCACGGGGCGGGCGTGGCGAAGTCCCCGATGGCGTCGAACACCTCCGTGGCCCACTGGGCGAAGCCGCCCCGGGCCAGGGCGTAGGCGAGGTAGTTGAGGTCCAGCTGGGAACTGGTGGCCGGATCGCACTTGCGGAACCAGCCCTCGAACGCCTTCGTGACGGCCCGGGTGGTGTCCTCCCTGGTCCACAGCAGGTTCAGCGTGACCTCGGCGCCGCTGTCGCGCCGCTCCCGGTGCTCGTGCACCCGGGCGTACAGGGGCAGCAGGAGCAGCGGCGAGTCGGGCGGCGCGAAGGAGACCGCCCAGCGGGCGAAGTCCGTCGCGACCGCCTGGCGGCCCGCCGGGCCCGGGCGGGCCTGGAGCGCCTGGGACATGCGGTGCCAGGCCTCGCGGTTGAACGGATCGCGCCGGTGCACTTCGCCGAGCAGGCCCCACGGCCCGGGCGGCAGCAGATACTCATGGGGCGGAGGGGCCGTGTGATGCTCCGGGTGGTGTGCGGTGGTGTCCGTTTCGGCCAGGGCCAGACGGCAGATCCAGGGCACCGCGTCGTGGGGATTGCCCTCGCTCGCCCGGTGGCAGGCCTGCCGGGCCCGGTCCGCCAGCTTCTCCACGTCCCGGGCCTGCGGGGAGTCGTGCGCCCAGTGCCTGCGGTGGGCCTGCAGGACCCGTTCGGTGGCGACTCTGGCGTACATCACCCGGGCCGCGAGGCTTTCGGGTTCCTCCTCCAGCCACAGCTCCACCACGTTGGTCTGCGCGGCGACGACCCCCAGCACCTGCGTACGGGACGTCCACTGCGGCCAGTTGCCCGTGCGGGCCAGCACCTGTCGCATCTGCATCCAGTAGCCCGCCTGGATGTCGTGGACCGCCGCATCGAGGTCGGTGTCACGGCCGGCCGGGTTCGAACTCGCCATCAGCGCCCCTTCCGGCCGTCCCGGCACCGGGCCGGGACGGCGGGCGCCGGAACTGCCGGAGCCGGCGGAGCGGTCGGGGCCGCCCAGGGGCCGCTGCCGTCACCGCCGCGGCCCGCCGGGTGATGTGAGCACGACACCGCACGGTGTGCGCTGGCGGCCATAGGCGAAGGACCCCTCGGGCAGTCGGGACGGGGCGGCACGGTGGTGCACGGGGCGGCGGCGTGGGCTGGCGGGCAGGCCGGAACCGGCCGCCGGCGCAACCCCCGGCCGACGGCTGTCGCTCTTGGCCGGTAGCGCATGCCTGACAGGTACTTAAGTGCCTGGAGAGGCGCATGACCAGAGAATCCCCAAAATTGTCCGATCACTCGGCTGCGGATTTCGGCCATGGGGCGGGCGGGCGCCGGCCTCGGTGACCGGGACCGCCGGCCGTGGCGTCCGGGCGGTGCGCCGCGGTACTCGGAGGATGCGTCGCTGTACTCGGAGGGTGCACGGCCGCGGACCGGGCGCCCGCGGCCGCGTGCTCACGGGCGTGTGCGACAGGGCCGCCGCCCCGGGCGCAGGCGGGCGGACCCCGGGTGACCTGGTCCTGTCCCGCGTTCGGCGCAGGGTGCGACGGCCCGCCCATCGGGGGCGGCACCGGCCCTCGCGCCGCGGCGGGCGGACGGCGGAACGCGGGCCGGAGCAGCCGTGTACGGTCCGGCGCTGCCGTACGCGGCCGCTCAGCCGTCCGGTCCGCTCAGCCGTCCTGGGCTGCCAGCGCCGCGACCGCGGGGATCGCCGCGAAGGCTTGGCGCATGTGCCCGACGAGGGCCGGGCGGTCCTGCCGTGCGGCCTCCGACGAGGTCCACGCCTCCAGCGCGCACTGCCAGGCGGCGAGCATGAGGCCGAGCAGCAGGCGCAGTTCGGTGGGGCCGGGGGAGCGGTCGGCCAGCCGGTCCGCGATGGTCCGTAGGGCGTTCGCGGAGACCTCCGAGCAGTGGCGCAGGCTGTGGGCGGTCAGCGCGGGGGTGCGGTCGGCCAGGCTGCGGCTGGCCAGGAAGCGCTGCTCCCAACCGTCCGTCATCTGCTCCACCGCCGCGAACAGCGCGTCCGTGTACGCGCCGAGCAGGCGCTCGCCGGACAGGGGCCGGGTCTGGATGTCCGCGAGGTAGGCGGCCCACAGTTCCTTCTCCGGGGCCAGGGCCACGTCTTCCTTCGAGGTGAACGTGCGGAAGAAGGTGCGCTTGGAGACCTCCACCGCATCGACGATCTCGTCCAGCGTGACCGCGGTGAAGTCCCGCGCGGTGAACAGCTCCAGGGCCGTGTCGACCAGGGCTTGACGGGTCCGCAGCTTCTTGCGCTCACGCAGCGGCAGTTCCTTGGGGTCCTTCTGCACAGACCGAAGCCTACCAGCCGCGTTTGCCTCTTGTGAGCTTATGCCACTCAGTGGCACTATCTCTCGTCGTGAAAGCACTGACAATTGATCACTCAGCCCTGGGACACCTTGCGCTCGCCGAGGTCGCCGATCCCGAACCCGCCTCCCACCAGGCCCTGATCCAGGTCCACTCGTTCTCCCTCAACTCCGGCGAGGTCCACCATGTGCTCCCCGAGGGCGAAGCCGGCACGGTGCCCGGCTGGGACGCCGCGGGCGTGGTGGTCAGGGCGGCCGCGGACGGCTCCGGTCCCGCGGCCGGCACCCCCGTCGTCACCCTGGGGACCGAGGGCGCCTGGGCCGAACTGCGCGCCGTGGACACCGAGTTCATCGGCACCGTGCCCCAGGGGGCCGACCTCGGCCCGATCAGCGCCCTGCCGGTGGCGGCGGGCACGGCCCTGCGCGCCCTGCACCGCGTCGGCCCGATCCTGGGGCGGCGCGTCCTGGTGACCGGCGCGGGCGGCGGCGTGGGCCGCTTCGCCCTGCAGCTCGCGGCCCGGGGCGGCGCCCATGTCACCGCAGTGACCAGCGATCCGGCGAAGGCGGACGCACTGCGCGCCCTCGGCGCCGACGAGATCGTCGCCGACCTGGCCGCGCTCGAACACCTGGAACCGGTCCACGGCGTGGTCGAACTGGTCGGCGGCGCCCACCTGGTCGCCGCACACGGCGCCCTGGCCGAGAACGGCGTCCTGGTCGCCGCGGGGCACATCTCCGGCGACGGCGAGCAGTTCCCCTTCGGAGCCCTCTTCGGCAACGACCGTCGCCACAACCGCCAGATCGCCACCTTCTACCTGCTGGACGATGCCGCAGGCCTGGCCGCCGACCTCACCTGGCTCGCCGCACTCACCGCCCGCGGCGAGCTGGACCCGCAAGTCGCCCTGCGCACCGACTGGACGCAGGCGGCGCAGGCGGCCGCCGAACTGGCGGGCCGCCGGGTGCCGGGCAAGGCCGTCCTCGACATCCGCTAGCCCGCACCGGCGTCACCATCGCCGCAGGACCGCCGGCCGCGGACCCGTCGCCCGGCCGGTGCCCGGCGCGGTGACGGCCGAGGGGCCCCGCCCGCGGAACCCAGGTGTGCACATCCGGCGTACCAGGTGAGCACCACGTCGAGACTCAGGCTCCCCCCGTCAAGTGTCCCTACATTGATGGCCACTTGAAGCGGCAGCGGAGGGTGCGGATGAGGCTCGGCAGGCGCAGGGCGGGGCTCATCGGTGTCGTGTACCTCCTGCTGACGGTGGCCGGGCTTGCGGCAACGGTGCTGCTGGCCGGGCGCCACCACTGGGCCACGGCCGTGGCCGCGTACGCAGCTGCGCTGGCACCCCGGCCGGCTCGCGGCCGCACTCGCCTACGCGCTCACCGTCGGACTCGCGGTCGGACTCGCCTTCAAGCCCGTGCAGGGGCTCGCCTTCGGGCTCGCGGCCGCGCTCTTCGGGCTCTCGTCGCACAAGCCCGACCTGGCCGTCACGATCGGCCCCGTCACGCTCTTCGCCCTGGACCGGCGGATCTTCCTGGTGTCCGCACTCGCGTCCGCGCTCACGCTCGGGTTCGTGTTCGGCCTCACGGGCGAGCCCACGGGCGGGCTCCCGCTCGTCGAGCTGGCGGCCGCGCTCACCTTCGGCCTCCTGGTCGGGCTCGCGGTCGGGCTCATGCCCGGGCCGGGCGCCGCCGCGTGGCCCGACTACGCGGCGGCCAGGGCCTGCCTGGCGATGCGCGGCAAGACCCCGTGGAACCTGATGGCCTTCCTCCAGGACGCGCACCGGCGCGGCGTGCTGCGCCAGGCAGGCGCGGTCTACCAGTTCCGCCACCTCGACCTGCAACACCACCTCACCCGGCAACCCGCACCCTATGGTCACGCGGGCCCGGTCGGCCTCCGGGCCGGCGTCACACCGCGCTAGGGGCGGCCAGCGCCGGGTCCTGCCCGGAGTCGCGCAGCGCCCCGGCGACGAACCCGGACGCCACCAGCTCGCTCACAAGGTCACTGAGGAACCGCGCGGCCTTCGGGCCCCGTTCCTTCGTGGTGCCCATGGCCTGCCGGATCGTCATGAACGCGGGCTCCAGCAGGCGCAGTCCGGCCCGCTGGGCCACGTGCGCGGTCAGCGGCTGGCGGATGCCGGCCGCCACGTCCAGGCCCTCGGCGTGGAAGACGCCGACGCCCTCCTCGCCGCGCACCACGGTGGCGTGCCGCAGGGTGCGGCTCAGGTAGAGGTCGTACGCGGACCCCTTCTTGACGCCGACGCGCACCCCTTCGCGGTCCACATCGCCGGCCGCGGCGAACGCCGAGTCCACCGGTGCCGCGTACACGCCCTCGATGTGCACGTACGGCGCACTGAAGGCGACGTCCTTCTCGCGGTCCGGATCCACGGCCAGGAAACACAGGTCGGCGCGGCCCTCGGCCATCGCGGCATACGACTTGCGGGCCGCGTCGAAGCAGAGGAACCGCACCGGCAGGGCCAGACGCGCACCGACTTCGCGGGCGAGCGCGACCGTGACCCCGGAGGGCTCCTCGGGGGTGCCCTGGGCGAGAACGGGATTGCCGAGGTTGATGGAGGCACGCAGCACTCCGGTCGGGGCCAGGTCGTGCGCGAGCTCTGCGTCCATGGGTGTCATGGCCCGAGCCTAGGACCTGCTGCGGAGGCCCGATCTTGAGGGCGTTAGGGTTCCGCCTGACAAGGTCCGGTGCAAGGGGGGGACCGGTGAACCCTCAGGTGGGAACCCGCATTTCGGCGTACGCGATCGCCGTGCAGGACGACCGGCTGCTGCTGGCCCGGCTGTCGGACGCTTCGCCCGTCTTCCTGCCGGGGCTGTGGCATCTGCCCGGCGGGGGCATCGATCCGGGCGAACAGCCCGTCGAGGCGCTGGCCCGCGAACTCCTGGAGGAAACGGGCCTTGAACTGACCCAGGCGCACCTGCTCGACGCCAGGACGTACTCGGCCCGCAGAAACGGCGTGAGCTGGAGCCTGACGGCCCTGTTCTACGCCGTGGCCCTCGGAGAAGGGGCGCCGGCGGTGACCGAGGCCGGCGGCTCCACCGAGGCAGCCGCCTGGATCCCGCTGGCCGACGTGCGGGACGAAACAGCACTGTCGCCACCGGCCGGGGACGCACTGGGCATGCTGGACCGCGCCCGGACGGCGTTCACAGCCACTCACTGAGGACTGCGCTCGGGCGCGGTCGCCTCCGTCGGGGACGGCCGCTGTGCCTCGTAGGTTCAGGGCGGATGGGCTGATCTCCGCGCGTCTTGATCGGCACCGGCTCTGTTGATTGGCTGGCCGGTATGACTGACCTGGGACCCGTCGCCTGGCCGCCTGCCCCGATCAGGACCGAGAGGCTTGTGCTCCGTGAGCCCGAGGCCCGGGACCGTGCGGCGTTCGTCGAACTGCTGGCCTCGCCCGAGGTGCACACCTATCTCGGCGGTCCCCGGCCGCGTGCCGAGCTCGAGCGCGCGCTGCCCGAGGTGCCCGAGCGGTGGCCCGGGAGTTTCGTCGTCGACCTCGACGGGGCGATGATCGGCCAGATCCTGCTCAGGAGAGCACCAGGGCACCATCGTCCGGCCGCCGCGGGCAAGGCCGACCTCGGCTACCTGTTCCTGCCGCGAGCCTGGGGGGCGGGGTACGCCGCCGAGGCGTGCGCGGCGGCACTCGACTGGTTCGACGCCGTCCTTCCCGGTGAGCCGGTGGTGCTCGCCACCCAGACCGCCAACGTCGCCTCGCTGCGCCTCGCGGCCAAGCTGGGGTTCGCCGAGGTGGAGCGGTTCCAGGCCTGGGACGCCGAGCAGTGGCTCGGCCGGCGGCCCCCGCCCACGCCGCCTGCTTGAGGTCGTGCCGGGCGGTTTCCGCCGGCGGCTTGATCACCGGCTGCCGCCCGTGCCGGTGGTCCAGCGCGGGTCGATGCGGCCCAGCCATGTGTCCTGGTCGTCGGCCAGCGCTCGCGTCAGGGGAAGCGGCAGGAACCGGCAGGCGAAGGTGAGGCCGGCGTCCTCGCCGTCGCCGCGGACGTGGTGCGTCCACGCATCGGGGGTGCCTGCGGGCGCCTGGAGGTGGAAGAAGGCCGTCCGTCGTGGCTGTCCGCTTTCGGGGTGGGGCTTGTCCTCCACGGCGATCTGCCGGACCACCGCGGCGGTCAGCAGACCGGTTTCCTCGGCGACCTCCCGAAGAACCGCTTCCCTCAGTCCTTCCCTCAGTCCTTCGCTCGATGCGACTCCTCCTGCCGGGATCTGAGTACCGGCCCCCGGCATGCCGACGTGGTCGAACACCAGCAGCTCGGCCACGTCGTGCTGCCGGATCACGTAGGCAGCGACACGGATTCCGGGGCGGGTCATCCCGGCATTGTCCGTCAGCACGCCGTCCCTCAGCAGCCGTTCGTGAGCGCCGGTGGGGCCCCGACAGCGCGTGACGTCAGGCGGACCGGCCGACGTCGTCGAAGTCGGTGGAGGCCGACACCTCCGCCCACGCCCGCAGGTCGCTGCCGCACCGCGAGCGGAACCTGGTGCGGTTCATGTTCTGCGACGAGACCGCCCGCTCGCTGTACACCCACGGGGACACCCACGCCCGGGACATCGTCGCCTCGCTGCGGCGCGACGCCGGCCGCCACCCCCACGACCCGCTCCTTGCCGAACTCGTCGGCGAACTCTCCCCCACCGATGAGGACTTCCGCCGCTGGTGGGTCGGCCAGAACGTGTACCGGCACACACACGGCAGCAAACACTTCCACCACCCCGTCGCCGGCCCGCTCACCCTCAACTATGAGTCCCTCACCCTGCCCGGCGACAACGCCAGGAGCGCAAGCACCCCTCCGGCCCGCGCGAAGCGGCCGGCACGCGAGGCCCTGCTCGGTGACGTCAGGCGGCGCGGGTGTAGTGGTCGGTGTGGCGGGCGGCGGTTGTGGTGCGCTGGGCGGTCGGGCGGGCCTGGGCTGCTTCGCGGCCGAGCGCCCGGGTGAGCGCCGGGCCGAGTGTCCGGCGGCGCGGGGTGGCGGCCTTGAGTGCTTCTCGGACGAGGCGGTGGTGGGCGGCCTGCTGGGCGAGTTCGGCGGTGCGGAGCTGGTGGAGTTCGTAGTCGAACATTTTCGTGTCCCCCTGGGGTGTTGGTGTCTGGCTCTGTGCGATGACTCCACTTTCGTTGCCCAGGGGGGTGCCGTGCATCGGGAAGGTTCCGCATCTTCCAGCAGGGTGGGGGCCTTAGGTGTGAGGAGGTGCCTTAGCCCGCCCACCACCTCGGAGAGCCACGGCTGGTCAGGTCGCCTGCTGCGCCGCGCGGTGCAGATGCTTGACCATCCAGAACTCCGCGACCCTTTCGCCCTCGCCGGTCATGGCCGTGGTCAGGAAGTTGATGATGTCCGGGAGGCGCTCTGCCGGGGTGGGCAGGTGGGCGGCGACGCACCACGAGAGGACGTCGAAGACGAGGGCCTGGCGGAAGGCGAGGTGGGAGGGGCGCTCCCACTCGGGTTCAAAGTCCTCGGCCTCCGCGGCCCGCAGGGCGCGGGACCGGGAGAGCCCCCGGTCGTGCGCGGCACAGAGCTCCTCTCGCAGCCGCTCGCGCGCGGCGGCGCATCCGCCCCACCAGGGCGGGCCCCAGGCCCGCCAGGTAGCTGATGAAGGGCTTCCGCTCGAGCAGCGGCGAGTTGACGAGCCCCTGCCCCAGCAGGTACTCCGGCACCGGCGTGATCGCCACGGCGCGGTGCGGGCCGCGGACCCGGGCCTCGCCGAACCGGACACCACTCGCGCGCTCGACAGCCGCCACCCCCGCGCCCCACAAGCAGGCATCGTCGTTCAGGCTCACACCCTGCAGCAGAGGATGAGACCGGACCGGTCGGGGTCGCCGCCCTAAGTCGGTGAGGAACTCGTCAAGTTGCCGGGGTGAGGTCATGCGGGGATTGTCGCCGCCGCCACTGACAGCCCCGTCCCCGCGGCGGTCGCTGCGGCCCCGGCCACGTGGCCCGGCACGGCGCGAGCCCGGCGGCCCCGCCGGATGGATTCCGGCGGGGCCGCCTCGTCCGCGGTGGCCGCCGCTAGCGGACGTCGACGTAGTCCTCGGTGCCGTGGTCCGCGTAGTGGGTCGGGGCCGTGTCCGTGTACCGCATCTGCCAGGTGCCGTCCTGCTTCGCGGTGAACTTCCTGCTGAACGTGCCGTCGCTGAGCGTCTTGGTGCTGCCCAGCTCCTTCCACGCGGAACCGGCCGTCCTGGCCTTGAACCAGACGCGGATCTTCTGCCCGGCGTACGGCCGCCAGGTGGCGCCCGACTTCTGCATCAGGCCGCCCTTGGCGGTGAGCGTCGAGCCCTTGCGCACGCCCTCGGGCGAGACGCCGTCGTTCCAGATCTTCGTGTACTTGCGCCCCAGCTTGACGCCGTCACTGTCCACGCCCGCGTTGACGATGCGCAGGCGCCACTGGGAGCCCGAGTCCGCCTTCTTCGGCGAGGACGCGGTGAAGGAGGTGCCGTAGGCGGCGTCGAAGGTGCCGGTGCTCGTCCAGGACCCGCCCGTGGGGCGGTGGTCGATGGAGATCGTCGCCTTGGTGCCCGCCGGGTACGTGCCCTCCGTGACGCCGAGCTTGCCGGTGAAGGTGACCTTGCGGTACTTGTCCACCGTGCCCTTGACGTCCGACAGCGTGCTCGTCCGGGAGGGCCTGGCCACCGTGAAGGAGTGCGGGGCCGGCGCGGTGAACCAGTTCGACTCGGTCGGGCGGACCCGCACCTGCCCGCTCTGCTTGACGATGTACCCGGTGGACAGGACGCCGTCCTGGCCGCTCGCGGCGGTGGTGTCGGTGCTGGAGCCGGCGCCGATCCGCACCTCCTTGGCGACGGGCTTCTCGGTGCCGTCGTCCGCGATACGGGTGAGCTTGCCCCGGACGGGGATCTCACTGCCGTAGGGGGCGGTGACCGTGCCCGTGGGGGTGTCCACCGTGAGCTTCAGTTCCTGCTTGCGGAAGGGCAGGTCCAGCGACTCGTACTGCTGGTCAAACATGTACTCGAACTTGGTGGTGGCGGCGGAACTGTACTCGTCGTAGTACCTGGTGGTGGTGAAACGCCCCGCGTCGTTCGTCCACACCCACCCCTCGCCGTGGACCTCGCGGGCGCGGTAGTAGATGCCCACCCCGGCGAACGGCTTGACCTCGTGGGTCTTGGGGTCCTCGGCCACCAGGGATCCGGACACCTTGGCGGTGGGGTTGTCGTAGGAGACCCACGGGTGCTTGCTGCTGAGGGTCAGCTTGGGGTTGAGGCCGTAGTTGAGGAAGCCGGTCGAGCGCTGGACGACCTCGTTCGGCTGCCCTTCCCTGGCCACGACGTCGATCACATAGGCGCCCATGGCGGGCAGGGTGACCGGCTCGGACCGGAAGGTGTCCTCGTAGCAGTCGCTCGTGGCGGGGCACGTGTCGGTGCCTTCGAGGCGGACGCTGGCGAGGACCTCGGACCTGTTCTTCTCGTGGATCTTGAGCGTGACGTCCTCCGGGCGGAAACGGGAGGACATGTGCTCGTAGGAGGCGTAGATCTTGCCGCCCTCCTGCACCGTCTCCGTGCGGCCGCGGGCGTCACCGTCACCCGCGTGCGCCGCGGGCACGGCGATCAGCGTGGCAGAGGAGGCCACGAGGCTCGTGGCCAGCACTGCCGTCAACTTCTTCAAAGCTCCCCCATCGGGTGGTGCCGTTGTGTCGCGCGTTCGACCTGCGGGACAGGGGAATGGTTGTACGGACAACTAACCGCATATGTCTCCGTGGCCCCGCCGCGGCCGCCGCCTCTACGGACGGCCCGTCCCCCCGCCTCAGCCGCGCAGGGGGAGCCCGCGGCGCCCCGTACCCGCCACCGCCTCGGCGACCCGGCCGGCCAGATCGCCCCACGGACGCGGCGCGATGACCGGCACGCCAACTGCCCGCGCCCGCGCGGCGAGCCGCCGCCCGTACAGCACGCTGGCGCGGGCACGGTGGCGCTGCGGTCCGGCCTCCGGCTCCCGGCGCAGGTAGTTGGCCGTCACCTGGGCCTCGTCGTCCTCGTGGAGGAAGACGGCGCGGACCGGGCCTGCGGGCGTCGCCGCCGCGGGCAGCACGTAGTCCCCCTCCAGGATCACCGGGGTGTCGGTGCCCACATGGTTGGCCACCACCGCCTCGATGGCCGGTGCCAGCGCCTGGGCGATCGCGATCTGCCGCTGTGCCACCGACTCGGGCGCCTGACGGGCCGCCTCCGGATGGGTGCGCCAGAAGTGCACCTCCGGCAGGTGCTCGGGCAGCGTCACCGCGAGCAGGGCCTCCACGATGTCGTCGACCTCCACGACCGGGACGCCGTACCGTCGCGCCAACGCCCGGCTGACACCGGTTTTCCCCATCCCCGAGGCACCCCCGACGACGAGCACCCGCCACTCGGGAACGCCCCGCACCTGATCTCTGTCGTTCACGCGGGAAGAGTAACCGGGGCCCGAGGAGCACACGCTGACAGATCCGTCGCACGGTCAGGGTGCTGTGCGGGCGGCCCCACCCGCCCCTTCGAGGTTTGCGTTTGCCTCCCTTCAGAACCTCCCGCCCCGCGTGCATACTGAGGCCCGGAAGGTCACCGGGGGACACGGGGCCGACGGTCCGGGATCCTCCTCGGGCCGTACCAGGGCCGCGGCCTGACGGTGCGTCATTCGGTGGGGGAGTGCCGGAGGAGGACACCCGAGGTTCTCCTCGGCCGGCACTCAGGGGAAACAGCGCGCGTTGCCCGAGGTCCGCACTTCTCAGGAGCCGTCTTGCCCATACTCAAGTACGTCACCGCCGTCTGTGCCGCCGCGGCGACGGTCCTGGCCACCTCCCCGTCCGCGGCGGCGGAGACCGGCCCCGAGCGGGACAACTTCCTTCCCGCCCTCGGCCATTCCATCCTCCACCCCGACGTCGATCCGCCGGGCGCCAACGACTGGAACTGCCGCCCCGGCGCCGCCCACCCGCGTCCGGTCGTCCTGGTGCACGGCACCTTCGAGAACCGCTACAACAACTGGGCCCGGATCTCCCCCCAGTTGAAGGCCCAGGGCTACTGCGTCTACGCCCTCGACTACGGCGACACCGACGACGCCGCAGCGGGTCTCGCCCCCGCCGTCAAGGGGTACGGAGACATCAAGGAGTCCTCCAAGGAGCTGGCCGCCTTCGTGGACAAGGTGCGCGCGGCCAGCGGCTCCGGCCAGGTGGACCTGGTCGGCCACTCCCAGGGCGGGATCCTGGCCCGCTGGTATCTCAAGGCCGACGGCGGCGCGAACCCGGCCGACCCCGCCAAGAACAAGGTCAAGAAGGTCGTCCAGCTCGCCGCGACCAACCACGGCACCACCCTCAGCGGCATCGAGACCCTCGCCGACAAGCTCCACATCCTGGGACTGGGGGAGAAGTCCTTCGGGAAGGCGAGCGTCCAGCAGTACGAGAAGTCCGCCTTCATCAAGGAGCTCAACGCCGACGGCGACACCGTTCCCGGGGTCGAGTACACCGTGATCGGCACGAAGTACGACGAGATCAGCACCCCCTGGCAGAACACGTTCATGACGGCGGGCCCCGGCGCCACGGTGCAGAACATCACCTTGCAGCAGGGCTGCCCCGTCGACCTCTCCGCCCATCTGAGCCTGTCGTACAGCCCGCGCGCGATCGGACTGGTCAAACGGGCCCTGGACCCCTTGGCCCCGGCGGCTCCCTGCGTACCGAGGGCGCCCGCCTTCTGATTCCGGCCCGCAGGCCCGCGGCGGCCTCCGGCGGGACGTCTCCCGGCCGGGGCCGGTGCAGGCCGGTGTCGCGTCAACGGCTGTTCGCGGACGGCTCGTCCGCGGTGGTGACCGCACCTGGGCCGGTGGCACGCCGCGGCGCCGCGGAGTCTTCCGCCGGCGTGGACCGCGTCAGCCACAGGCCGGTGCACACGGCGGTGGCCAACGTGACGGCTCCGGCGGTGAGGAAGGCGCTGTTGAGGCCGGTCCCGAAGGAGGCGCCGCCGGATTGCCGGGCGCGGACGACGGCCCCGAGCACCGCCACGCCGAGCACCGCGCCGATCTGCCGGGTGGTGCTGCTGATGCCGGACGCGAGGCCGCCTTCCTGCGGGCTGACGGCTTGGATGGCGGCTCCCGTCAGCGGGGACATGGTCAGCGCGAAGCCGGTGCCGACGACTGCCAGGCGCCACCACACGTTCCCGTAGCCGGTGTCGGCGTGCACCGTGCCGAGCGCAAGCAGGCCCAGGCCGGCCAGGGCCAGGCCGGTGGTCACCACGACGCGGAAGCCGTACCGGGCGGCGAGCCGGCCCGCGTACGGGCTGACGAACACCATGGCCAGGGAGGTGGGCAGGGTCTGCAACCCGGCGCGCAGGATCGAGCTGCCCTGGACGTACACGAAGAACTGGGAGAAGAAGAACGACGAACCCATGAGCGCGAACCCCACCACGACCATGGCGGTGTTGGACACGGTGAGCAGCCGCTGCCGGAACAGCCGCAGCGGCAGCATCGGGGCGGGGCGACGCGCTTCGACGGCGACAAAGGCGGCCAGGAGGACCACCGCGGCGGTGAAGCTGCCCAGGATCACCGGCGACGTCCAGCCGCGGGCACCGCCCTCGATCAGCCCGTAGGTCAGCACCCCCACCCCCAGCACGGACAGCACCGTCCCCGGGACGTCGATCGCGGGGGCGCTCGGGTTGCGGGTCTCTTCGAGGCTGCGCAGACCGACCAGCACCAGGGCCACGCCGACGGGCAGGTTGACCAGGAAGATGGCGGGCCAGCCGAAGGCGTCCGTCAGCACGCCGCCGGCCACGGGGCCCGCGGCCAGGCCGATTCCGCTGAATCCGGCCCACAGCCCGATCGCCTTGACCCGTTCCTGCGGCACGGGATACGCGGCGACGAGCAGGGCCAGCGAGGCGGGGCTCAGCGCCGCGGCCCCGATGCCCTGCAGCACCCGGCCGGCGACCAGCCAGCCGACCGAGGGCGCGAGGCTGCACAGCACCGACGCGGCGGTGAACACCGCCACGCCGGTCAGGTACACCCGCTTGCGGCCGAAGCGGTCGGCGAAGACACCGCCGGACAGCAGCAGCATGGCGACCAGCAGGACGTACGCGTCGACGATCCACTGCAGACCGGTCAGCTCGGTGTGCAGCCGGTGCTGCATATCGGGCAGCGCCGCTCCCACGATCGTGTTGTCGAGCAGGACCATGAACTGGCCCAGGCAGGTCACCGCGAGCAGTACGGCCCGGTTCGGGCCACTGCCCACGGCCGCAGGCGATGCGGCCATGAGGATTCCTCTCCACCGTTGATTGCGCCTCTCCCCGGCCGACGCGGTCGGCCCCGGGCGCCCTAAAGCAGCCAGCGGCTGCGTTAGGGGACTGTAGAGAGGGCCGCCTCGCAAACGCAAGTCTCTCCTGCGTTAAGGTGGGGGTATGAACGAGCGACAGCCGGCCCGGCGGCCGGGCGGGCGCAGCGCCCGCATCGGCGCGGACGTGCACCAGGCCGTCACCGACCTGATCAGCGAGCGCGGCTACGGCAACTTCACCGTCGGCGAGATCGCAGCCCGCGCGGGCGTGGCCGACAGCAGCATCTACCGCCGGTGGGGCGGCCTGGAATCCCTGCTCACCGACGTGGTGCTCACCCGCCTCAACGCGCAGTCACCGATGCCCGACACCGGGAGCCTGGCCGGTGACCTGCGCACGTACGCGGCCCAAGTGGCCCGAGAGATCACCGGACCCGACGGCCTGGCGCTGGTGCGCCTGGCCGTCGCCCTGTCGAACAACGGCCAGCAGGGCCTGCGGGCGCGTGACGACCTGCGCGCCGAACGCACCCGGCAACTGCAGTCCATGCTCGACCGCGCCCGCGAACGCGGCGAGGACGCCCCCGACGCGCTCGGCGTGCTGGACCACATCCTGGCCCCGATGTACATCCGCGTCCTGTTCGGCATGGGCCCGCTCACCCCGGACTACGTCGACGGGCTGGTCGACCGGTTGCTGTGGCCTCAACCCGGCCCCTGATCCCCCTCGCCCGCACGCCCGCCACGCCCGCTGGCCGAGGCGGGCCGCGCCCCGGTCACGCAGCGGTGAAGCGAAGTCGTCGAAGGCTGCCATCCAGTTGGACCGGCCGGCCGCATGGCGGGTGAAAGGCGAAGTGCGGCTTGTCCGAACCCGGCCCCGTGCAGAACTCGTCCACGGCGCACCAGCGTTCCCCGCTGGCGCCGTCAAGGCGGGGTCAGCTGACGCGGCGGAAGGAGTCGACGGGGCCGCCCCAACCGCCTTCAGGGCCCTGCCAGTCGAAGGCGAGCGCGTCGTCCTTGGTGTTCTTCGTCATCAGGTGGACGGTGCCGGTGCCTCGTCCGCCGTCACCGCCGTTCTTGCAGGACAGGGTGAGGGTGGGCGCCTCCTTGCCCTTCTTCATGCCCGGCTTCAAGGTGCCCGAGCAGTCGAGCCGGCTGCCCTTGGCGGCGACATGGCCGTCCCTGATCGTCACGGTCTCGATATCGCTCTTCTTCAGGATGGTCTTCCACGAACCGGCCGCCCGGTCGATCATCGTGCCCTGGGCGCCGCCCTTCGGGGCCTCCTTGGCATCCGCCTGGCCCGCCGGGCTGCCCTGGGTCTTGTCCGGCTTGTCATCACCGGACCCGCAGGCCGTGAGCACCAGCCCGGCCAGGACCACAGCAGCCAGTGGACGGACCTTGCGCACAGCATCCCCCTGGATCAAGAAACGTGACGTGCCAACGTAACAACCAAGCCGGCTGCCGGTGTCCGGGGGCGGTGACCGGTGCAGGCAATGCCGGGCACCGGGCGGGCATCAGCGCACTCGCCGGCGCGGGGCCTGATCGTCGGGGACGTCCGGGGAGGCGAAGTGGAACGGCACCCCGAGGGAGTCGGCCAAGGCCCGGCCGGCCTCCGCGGCGGCGGTGCCCGGCCCGGGCCCGCCCGGGCGGTGGTGGACGGTCGCCAGGTGGCCTTCCCCGGCCGGGCCGTCCAGGACCGCGACCAGCTCCACGAACCAGTCATGGACGGTGTCGCCGTCCCACAGCGCCTCCACCGCCACCACCCGGCCCGGGAGCGCGGCGGCGCGGGATGCCAGTGCGGGGACGTCGAGAGGATCGGGCGGCCTGTACTGCACGCGGTCACCGAGCGCCTCGTAGCGCGCGTGGACCACCTGCTCCGCCTCGCGCAGGCCCAGCCCCCTCGGGCGCAGGGCCTCCCACACGGCCTTGACTGCCGCCATCCGGCGATCACGCAGCACGTTCGCGTCGGTCTCCCGGCGCGTCTGTTCCTCCAGCTGGGTCCACCACCCGCTCATCGGGCCTCCAGGCGGGTTTCCGTCATGGGCCGAGCCTATGGCCGTACGGGCTGGCGCCGGTCGGCGGGCGCCGAGTGGAGAGCCGGGCTTGAAGCTGCCGCAGCGGAAGCCTCTACCGTCCCTGGGCAGGGCCGGAGGTTCCGGCCCGGTGGAGTGCATGCGGGGGAGGCGGCGATGGCCTGGCCGATCGCGGAGGTCGCCCGGATGTCGGGGGTGACGGCCCGGACGCTGCGGCACTACGACGAGGTCGGCCTGCTGGCGCCGGCCTGGATCGGGGCCAACGGCCACCGCTACTACGAGGAGCGCCAACTGCTGCGGCTGCAGCAGGTTCTCGTACTGCGGGCGCTGGGCCTGGGACTGCCTGAGATCAGCCGGATCCTGGCCGCGCAGGTCGACGAGGTCGAGGCCCTGCGGGGCCACTGCCGCCGGCTGCTGGCCGAACGCGACCGGCTCGATGCCCTGGCCGCCACCGTCACCCGCACGATCGCCGAACTGGAACAGTCCAGGAAGGACGGTACAGACATGATCAGCATCAGCCGGCCGGAGAACCTGTTCGAGGGCATCCGGTCCGCCCAGTGCATGAAGGCCCTGCACGGTTTCCCGGAGCTGGTCGGGGCCGTCGAGCGGCGCGCCTTGGCATTGAGCAGGGCCGAGAGCGAGGCCGACGGGCGCGAGCGCACGGCGCAGATGATCCGCCTCGCGGAGCTGATGGCCGCCGGCCTGCCCGTGGACGCCGACGCGGTGCAGGCGGAGATCGACGCCCAGTACCGGACACTGGCCCGGAGCCGGGCGGCCACCGCCGAGGAGTACCGCGCGATCGGGCACTGCTGCGTGGACAACGAGGACTGGCGCGCGGTGTACGAGGCGATCGCGCCGGGCCTGGCCGCCTACCAGCGGGCCGCCATCGAGGAGTACGCCGCAACCCGGCTGCGCTGAGCCGGAAGCGGGCCGCCGCCACGGGGGTGCGGCGGCCCTGCCGGCCGCGGGGGAGGGGCGCCGGCTGTCAGGCGGCCTGGCCGAGCGCGAGGGCGGCGATGACCGGCGCCAGGTACAGCACGGGGAAGGCGACGGTCTGGTACGAGCGGGCCCGCAGCACCGTGATGACCGCGCCGCCGAAGTACAGGATCAGGCCGATCCCGGCGGCCACGCCGATCGCGGGCACCGCGAGGCCGACGAGCAGGCCGGCCGCGCCGGCGGCCTTGGCCAGGCCGAGCAGGGTCCACCACGACTGCGGGACGCCGTACTGGGTCAGCGGCTCGGTGACGAACGCGGCCTTGCGCAGCAGGGAGAAGCCGGAGAAGCCGACCCAGGCGGCGGTGAGCACGGTGACGACGACGGCGGTGGTGGACATGAGGACTCCTCGGGGACAGGAGAGCGGATCGGGTACGTGCGGCGGCGGCCTGCCGGCCTCGCTGGCGTCGCCGTCACCGGTCTGACGCGCCGGCGCCGAAGAATGTGACAGACCGAAGAAGCCGTACGCCCCCTCACCTCACCGCAGCGAGACGGCCACAGCGGCAGCGATGGCCGCCGCGTACACCCCCGCGGCGGCAGCGACCCACCGCACGCGCCGCTCCTCGGCCAGCCGTGTGCGCCCCAACAGCCAGGCCAGCGCCGGCAGCACCAGCACGCCGTGCATGCTCACCCCGTGCACGAGCTTCAGGAAGCCGCCGACCGCGTACGCCTCCTGCTGTCCCCCCGTATTGGCCGCGGCGACACCCCGGGCGATCATCGCCGCGCCCGTCACCAGCGCCACGAGCATCGTCGTCCAGCCCGCCCGCTGCGCCAGCCGCATGCTCGGCGCCGACTGCGGATTGCCGCGCAGCGCCTGCGCCACGAACACGCCAAGGACCGCGACCAGCACCACCCCGCCCACCGCGAGCACCGTGGTCACCGCCGAGTTGAAGCCCGACTCCCGGTTGAAGTGCGAGGGCACGCCCCGCCAGGCCTGCAGCGTGATCCCGGCGACCTCCACCACGCTGTCCACGGCGAGGACCCCCAGGAGCCGGCCCCGCAGTCGCGCCCCCATGCGCAGATACGACGCCACCCACACCACCGAGATCAGCGTCAGCCCGAAGGACAGGCCGAAGGTGACCGGCTTGCGCCAGGACACGGGCCCCTGCCACGGCCCGCCGTCCACCAGGAACACCCCGGCGTGGAAGACCCCGGAGACGATCAGCGCGGCACCCACCGCGTAGCACACCCGCTCCATGGGGTGCCCGGCCCCGCGCGCGAGCCCGCCCTGCTCCGCGAAGCGAACGGTCTTCCTGAACAAGGTCGTTACGGTCACGGTGCGCTCCGGTGGCAGGGTGCGTGCGGTTGCGATCACCACCACCCTTGCGCCACCGGGCCGCCCCCGCGTCGTACGGCCGCGGGCATGCCGCCTACTCCACCGGGAGTAGGCGGGTGCGCCCAGGGGCGCCGGACGGGTCAGTCCGACATCGCGACGAGGACACGGCGGTCGCCGGTGAAGGGGCGGCGGCCGTGTGCGAGCAGCACGTTGTCGATCAGCAGGAGGTCGCCGGCGCGCCAGTCGACATTGACGGCGTGCTCCAGGCCGCGGTCGCGGATCTGCGTGACGTACGCGGCGGGTATGGGGCTGCCGTCGGCGAGGGTCACGTTCTGCGGCAGTTCGTTCTCGGGCAGGAGCTGGGCGAGGGCGGCGGCGGCGTCATCGCCGAGGCCGGCCGGGTGCCACTGGTCGGCCTGGTTGAACCAGACCTCCGTGCCGGTGACCGGGTGCCGGGTGGTGGCGGGGCGGAGCGAGGTGATGCGGATGCCGCCGTCGGCCTTCCACTCCCACTGCGCGCCGGTCGGTTCGAGGAAGGCCTCGACGTCCTCGCGGTCGGTGGTCTCGAAGGTGTCCTGCCAGCTCTTGCCGAGGCCGTAGCCGTCGTGCAGGTTCTGCAGGTAGCGCACACCGCCCGCGAAGGCCTCGCGGACCTCGTCGTCCAGGGAGTCCAGCCACAGCGCGGCGTCGACGACGGGGGTGGCGCCGCCGCTGCCGGGCTGGATCTGGCAGTAGAAGGCGAGGCGGGCCGGCCAGGCGTGGGCGTAGCTCATCTCGTTGTGCATCGAGATGGTGAACTCCTGCGGGTACTCCGTGGAGGTGTAGACGTTGCTGCCGACCTTGGTGCGGGGGGAGTTGCCGTGCACGTAGGCGAGGCGGTTGGGCAGCAGCAGGTCGAGGATCTCGTCCAGGCGCTCGGGGGTGACGCCGAAGCCGCGGAAGACCAGGCCCTTCTCCTGGGTGAGCAGCCGGGTCAGCTCGTCGCCGCCCATCTCTTTGAGGCGGGCGACGAGTTCGTCCTCGTCCCCGGCGCCCTCGGCCTTGAGGTCCAGTGGTGTCCAGCTGGTGTCGGGGTGCGTCATGGGGTCATGCCTCCAGGTCCTTGGTGCGGTCGGCGGCCGGTGCGGCCGCTGGCTCGGCGGGGGAGAAGTGGTCGCCCGCACGGGTGCGCGGCGCGAGGCCGCCGGCGCCGGGCAGGCCCGGTCCGGGCCAGGGCGGCGGCCCGGCACGGCGAGCGAGGGCGGAGAAGCGGCCGCCCGGGAGCGGCCGTTGCGCGACGCCGGTGTCCTGTTGCCCGCGCGCCACGTGCGCCTGCGCCTGCGCCTCGCCGTACGGGCCCCGGCCCGACCCTTCAGACACGGGTGACTCCGCGCGGCTCGCCCAGGACCTCGGCCTGCTGGAGGATCGCCTGGTGCAGGCGGCACATGGAGCGGCCGGGCTCCACCCCCAGGCCGTCGGTGAGCCGCCGCCGGGCCGTCTGGAAGGCGGCCAGCGCCTCCGACTGCCGGCCTTCGCGGTACAGCGCGAGCATGAACAGCTCGGTGAGGCGCTCGCGTTCGATGTGCTGCTCCGCCAGCTGCCGCAGCTCGGGGATGGCGACGCGCCCGAGGCCCGCGGAGAGCTGGAACTCCGTCAGGTCCTCATAGACGGTGAGTCTTCGCTCCTCGAGGTCCGCGGCGCTGATCCGGCAGCGTGCCCCGTCCCGTGCCTCCATCAGCGCCGGACCGCGCCACAGGCTCAGCGCCTCGGTCAGCAGCCGGCAGGCGGCGACGGGGTCGCTCATGCCCAGTTCGTGGCCGGCGTCGGCCAGCGAGGTGAAGCGGACCACGTCCACGGCCTCGGCGGGCACGTCCAGGAGATAGCCGTTGCGGGTGGTGCACAGCCGCTTGCCGCCGTCGGGGCTGACTTCCGACATCGCCCGCCGGATGCGAACGATGTGTGCGTGTAAGGCATTTCGCGCATTGGCCATGCTCTGGCCCGCCCAGAGTTCGTCGATGAACTGGTCGAACGGAATGGCCCTGCCCGGCGACAACGCCAGGAGCGCAAGCACCCCTCCGGCCCGCCTGGAAGTCATCGCCCGCTTCTTCTCGGCGGTCACTATCTCCAGCGGCCCCAGCACCCTGAACTGCACGATCGCCCCTCCCGATTCGATCGAGTGATCGAATGAATTCTGCCTGCCGATGGGGCGGTCATGGGCATACCATCTGCACCACGCGCGGACGATCATTTGGTATGGGGGCAGGCGTAGGCCGTCTGACCAGCACCGCAGCCGCGGACGCGGGGGCACGCGTGATCATCTTCCGGGCGGGGTCCGCCGTCCGCGGGACGGATCCGGGCGCTCCCCGGCCATATCCGGTGGCCCAGTCAACCTTCCCGGCCGAACGCCGGCCAAGGCGGCGCACCGCGGCCTTTCATCGACAACTGAAAGTCGTGGCCTGGCGCGATCCGCTCGCCTAGGGTCCGTTTTCGGATAACGGGTCCACCCGATGTGACCTGACGCAAAACCTGGACCAGACCCGGCCGCACGCCCCCTTCCGAAGCAATTTTCCAGCGACCGACCCCTGCCCCCGTACCCGCGTATTCTGTCCGACTCCCGAGGCGGAAACCGAAGACATGACCGATCACGAAACCCTGTCGGCCGAAGAGGTCGAACCCGACGAGTTCCGCGACATGATGAGCGGATTCCCCTCCGGCGTCTCGGTGGTGACCGCCATCGGTCAGGACGGCCTGCCGCGCGGCATGACCTGCTCCTCGGTGTGCAGCGTCTCGCTGGCACCCCCCACCCTCGTCGCCTGTCTGCGGCACGGAAGCCCGACACTGGAGGCGGTCCTCGCCGGCGGGCGCTTCGCGCTCAACCTGCTGCACTCCCGCGCCGAGTCCGTCGCGGTCCTGTTCGCCTCCGGCGATCCCCGGCGGTTCGACATGACACCGTGGCACGCCGGCCCGGCGGCGGGCGGCCCCCATCTGATACGCGACGCGCACTCGATCGCGGACTGCACGGTGACGGTCACCCAGCGGGTGGGCGACCACGTCGCGGTCTTCGGCCGCACCCGGCTGATCACCCGTCACCAGCAGCACTCGCCGCTGCTGTACGGCCTGCGCGAGTTCCGCCCCTGGGCGGCCACCTGATCCGGCAGGACGCGCCGATCGGGCCGCTTCGGCGCCGGCCCATCAGTGCTCAATCAGCGTGGTGTCAGGCGGCCTTGGGAGAGTCCTCGCAGAGGGCCGACCCGTACTGACACCGCCTTGTGGCCCGGAGCGATGCCCCCGCCCCGGCCTCTCGACGACTGCGACGGCGTGTGACAGACCGGCAGCCCCCCTGGCAGCAGCCACCGCGGGTCGGCCGGTGGGCACACCGCCCCTTCCACGCGCCGTCGAGAGGCAGGTTCATGCAGAGGATCCACTTCGGCAGCAAGGACCTGCTCCGGGTCAGCCTTCGGGCCACGGCCGGGCCGGCCGTCGAAACCGCGCTCGCCCAGCGCCAGCTCGCCACCGGCAGCGGCTCCTGCCCCGCCGCGTGGCGGCAGTACGCCGCCGCCGTCCTGCCGGCGCAGGCGGCCACGGCGCCCGCCGCCCTTGCGCCCGAGGACCCGCAGATCCCTGCCGGGACGGGCCTGTCCGGCGACGGCCTGCTGCCGCAGGTGTGGCGCCGGGCCGTCGAGCCCTGCTGGGACCGGCTGGTGGGCCACCTGGAAGCGGAGTGCGACGCCCGCGGGCGCATCGCGATGTCGGGCGGCGTGCAGCAGCTGCTGGCGACGCTGCATCCGAGGATCGGCTGGCACAACGCCGTGCTGACCCTGCCCGGCGGCCCGGACGAGGACATCCGCCTGGGCGGGCGCGGCCTGGTGCTCTGCCCGTCGGTGTTCCTCAGCCACCGGCCCGGGATGATCGTCGGCCCGCGCTCGCACGACGACCGTGTGCTCCTCGTCTTCGCCGTACCGCTGGATGCCCGCAGCGCCGAGAGGATCTGGGGGGCACCCCCGCGCGAGCAGCGCTCCTCGCTGAACGCACTGGTGGGACGCACCCGCGCCGCGGCACTGCGGGTCCTGCGGGTGGGCTGCTCCACCAGTCAGCTCGCCACCCGGCTCGGCATCTCCGCGGCCGGGGCGAGCCAGCACGCCTCGGTGCTGCGCGAGGCCGGGCTGATCACCACGCGCCGCTTCCGCAACAAGGTGCTGCACACCGCGACACCGCTGGGCATCGCCCTGCTCGACGGACACGGCTTCGGCCCGCATCCGAGAGCCCTCCCGCCGGCCCCGCTCGGCGCCGCCCCCGCACGCGGCCCCCTGCGGCCCGAAGCCGCGGGCGCGCCCGGGCCGCACCCCTCTGGCCCGGCACGCCGCCCCGGGCCCGTCCTCCGCTGAATCACCCGCTGAATCACCGGCCGGCGCCCGGCACACCGCGCCGGCCGCCGGAGCCGCCGGCCGTCGCCCCCGCGCCGTGGGCGCGGTCCGCCAGGGCGCCGCGGTCGAGCTTGCCGCTCAGCGTGAAGGGCAGCGCGGAGACCAGCTCCACGCTCACCGGCACCATGTGCGGCGGCAGCAGCTCACCGAGATGCCCGCGCAGGTCCCGGACGTCCGGCACGGCCGCGCTCGCCGGCACCACGAAGGCGGCCAGCACCTGCTGTCCCATGCCGTCGCGGACCGGCGCGACCGCGGCCTGGGCCACCGCCGGATGCAGGCACAGCGCCGCCTCGACCTCGGCCGGCTCCACGCGGTGACCGCGGATCTTGAGCTGCTGGTCGAGCCGCCCCAGGAATTCCACCGCTCCGTCGGCGCAGCGGCGCACCCGATCGCCCGTCCGGTAGGCCCGCGTGCCGTCCGCCAGGACGGCGAAGCGCTCCTTGCTCTGCTCCGGCGAGCGCCAGTATCCCCGTGCCAGCCCGGCGCCCGAGATCAGCAGCTCGCCCGCCGCGCCGTCGACGACCGGCTCGAGCCGCTCGTCGACCACCCGGATCTGCGTGGCGCGGATGGGACGGCCGATGGGCACCGTCGCTCCCTGGCGCCGCGCCGCCTCGGCCGCGCCCACCTCGTAGGTGAGCGAACCGATCGTGGTCTCGGTCGGCCCGTAGTGGTTG
Source organism: Streptomyces sp. NPDC059003 (assembly GCF_042740445.1). NCBI lineage: Bacteria > Bacillati > Actinomycetota > Actinomycetes > Kitasatosporales > Streptomycetaceae > Streptomyces > Streptomyces sp. NPDC059003. Next base: position 28,101 of record NZ_JBHYJH010000122.1, read on the forward strand.
ATGACGCGGCACCGGCCCAAGGAGCGGACCGTGTCGAGGAGTTCCCAGGGCAGTGCCTCCCCGCCGAGCACCAGCGCCTCGCGCGGCAGCACCTCGGCATTGCCGAAGCTCAGCAGCGCCGCGAGGTGCGACGGCGTGATCTTCAGGTAGTCCAGGGCCTCGGTGCGGCAGTAGTGCGCGAAGCTCACCGGATCGAGCACCACCGGGGCCGGGACGAGATGGACGCAGCCGCCGGAGGCCAGCGCCGGGAACACCGCGGTGTTCCCGAGGTCGGTGGCCAGGCTCGTCACGCTGGCGAACGTGCGTGGCCGGTCCGCGCAGTCCAGCAGCGCCACCATGTGCAGCGCGTAGTTGGCGAGGCCGCCGTGGGTCACCGCCACGCCCTTGGGGGCACCCGTCGACCCCGACGTGTACACGAGACAGGCGAGATCCGCCGGTCCGGCGGGCCGCGGGTCGCCGGCCGGGGCCGGGGGCGTCGGCAGATCGTCGAGCCGGATCGTCGTCCCCGTGAATCCCGGCTGCGCCTGGTCGGTGAGCAGGATGCGGGCACCGGAGTCCGCCAGCTGCGCCGTCAGCCTGCTGTCGGGCTGCCCCACGTCCAGGCAGACATACGGTGCGCCGGAGCGCAGCACGCCAAGGAGCGCGACCAGCTGCCCGGTTCCGCGTGCGGCCACCACCGCCACCGGCTCGTCCGTCCTCGCTCCCCGGGCGGCGAGCACCTGCGCGATGCGCAGGGTCGCGCGGTCCAGCTCCGCATACGTCAGGCGCCCTCCGTCACCGGCCAGCGCGGGGCGGTCGGGCCACCGGGCCGCCTGCTGCCGGAACAGCTCCATCATCGTGTGTTCAACGGGCATGAAAACACTCCGCGGTGTGGAACCGGGACGTTCCACGGGTCATGGGCAGTGAATTTACAAAATTCCGTACCGTGCGGGCGTACATCCGAATCGTGCAGCCGCGCGGCTATCGATCCATGAATTCCCATTCCGCGAAATACGCATGGATCCACGTGGATTCGCAGGCCGAGCGTAGGCGCGCGGAGCGTGCCGGGACAGGACTTTCAGCCGTCGATGAAAGTCCCGGCGGACGGGGGAGCCGGGCGGCGCGGGGCGAGACCGCCGGAGGTCTCCTCGAGGGAACAGGACCGGTTCACGGCACCAGAGGTGACGCCCCGTCAGCAGTCGTCGGGGCGGCCGCGCATGCCGCGCCGTGCGACACCCCCGGCGGACGGCGCCGGCCGGTCCTCCCCGGCGGGCCGCCGATCCTCGCGGCCGCCTCCGCCTCAGCCGTTCCGGTGCACCCGGTGGCCGCCGCGCTGACCAGCAACCTTGCCGGGACGGGCCGCATTTGGCCGCTTCTTCGCGAACGCGACGGCTCTTGAAAAGAGAAGCATCGTTATTATTATGAAGCGGGTCTCTTGAGGAGCGTACGGCGTATTGCACGGGGGGTGCAGTGACGGTGAGCCGCGCCCTTCCGTCATGGTCGCCGAACAGGCCCCGCTCACCCCCGATCCGGTGGATGCCGCCGCTGCCCGCGCCGGGAGGCGCTGGTCAGCGTGCCGCCTGTCTGCATCAGCATGACGACCACCATGAGGAAGGTACGGGGCGTGGAGATAGAGGTTCGGCATGCCCGGATTGTCGAAAGCATCCACACGACAGGGAGTCTGTCGAAAGCGGCGATGGAGATCGGGATTCCGCAACCGAGCCTGTCGGCCCAGTTGCGCAGAATCGAAAAAGCTGTGGGCGGGAGCCTGTTCATCCGCTCGCCGAGCGGCGTGACCCCCACACCGCTCGGAGAACGCGTCATTCCCATGCTCGCGGTGCTGGCGGAACAGGCCGACGCCATCATCGCCGAGGCGGCCGTGGACACCTCCGGCACCCTGCGGTTCGGCACCGAGGAATGGACGCCGCCGACCCTGCGCGGCGCGCTGCGCGCACTGTTTCCCAAAGTCGACGTGCGCACCGAGACCATCCTCTCGGCGGACGCCGTCGCCACGGTGCAACGCCGCACCCTCGACGCCGCGTTGGTGTCGAGCATGGGCTCGGTCGTCCCGGTCGAGCTCTCCGACGGCGATCTCTCCCAGGCCACCATCGTCCGCGACCCGGTCTGGGTGGCGCTGCCCGCACGGCACCCCCTGGCCGACCACAGCGTCCTGGAGGCCGCGCAGCTGGACGGCCTGTCGTGGATCGGCTACGCCCGCAGCCACTGGTTCTCTCCCGTGGAGCGCTACCTGCTCAACAACATGGGCCAGCGCGATCGCCGCGTCTGCCACTACGCGGGGGGATACCACGAGGCCATGAGCTGGGTACGGCAGCTCGGCGCGGCCGCGCTGACCCCGCTCACCGGCGCCACGTCCGACGTGCGCGTCGTGCCCCTGGCCGACACCCAGTACACGGAACTGACGCTGGTGTGGCACAAGGACGCCATGAGCAGCGGCATCGCCCGCCGCCTGGTGGAGATGATCCGCCGTTACTACCACCAATACGCACGCTCCTTTCCGAGCTACCGCACCTGGCTGGGCGACTTGACCGACGTATCGCCGGAAGTCCCCTCACGCATGGTGTTACTGGACAGCCCACGCGCTTCTTGAGCACGGGCCTGGGGGGGGGGGGGGGGGGGGGTTGGGGGCGCCCCCCGGGGGGGGCGCGGGCGCCCCGGGAGTATGGGGGGGGGCCGGGGGGGGGGGGGGGATTGAAAAAAACACGCCCAC
>NZ_JBHYJH010000123.1:0-29794 GCF_042740445.1 Streptomyces sp. NPDC059003
GCCCGTCCGGCGTTTGAGGACGAGGCGCGGAGCGCCGATTGCTTTTCGGGGGTGCCAGGGGGCCGGCCCCCTGGTTCGGGAAGGGGCGGGTCTGGGGCGCCCCGCGAAGGCCCACCCCCAGTCGCCCAACCCCAGTCATCCGACAGAGGCGCCCACGCCGGCCACCGCCTAGCTTCGACAACGTCAGGCACCGGCCCCCCTCCCCGGAAGGACCCCCTCCCATGCACGCCATCCGACTGCACTCCTTCGGCACCCCCGAAGAGCTCCGCTACGAGGAGGTGCCCACCCCCGAACCGGCCCCCGGCCAGCTCCGCATCGCCGTACGAGCGGCGGGAGTCCACCTCCTGGACACCGCCCTCCAACGCGGCGCGGGCGACGAACTCCCCTTCCCGCTGCCGGACCTGCCCGTCACACCGGGCCGCGAGGTCGCAGGCGTCGTCGACCGGGTCGGCGCGGGCGTGGGCGAGGAGTGGCTCGGCCGCCGAGTCGTCACCCACCTCGGACTGGTCAACGCCGGCTACGCCGAGTTCGCGGTCCGCGAGCCGGAGGCCCTGTTCCCGCTGCCCGACACGCTGTCGTACGAGGCGGCGATCGCCATGGTCGGCACCGGCCGCATGGCGCTCGGCGTGCTCGACGTGGCCGCGCCCACGGCCGACGACGTGGTCCTGGTAACCGCGGCGGCGGGCGGCATCGGCACCCTGCTCGTGCAGGCGGCGAAGAACGTCGGCGCGACCGTCGTGGGCGCCGCGGGCGGCCCGGACAAGGCCGAGCGGGTACGCGCCCTCGGCGCGGACGTCGCCGTCGACTACGACAGGCCGGACTGGGCGGACGAGGTGCGCGCGGCGCTCGGCGGCCGCGAGGTCGGCATCGCCTTCGACAGCGTGGGCGGCGCCGCGGGCCGCGCGGCGCTCGACCTCCTCGGCCACGGCGGCCAGTTCGTGGTCTACGGCTGGTCGTCCGGCGCGCCCACGGAGTTCACGTCGAAGGACCTGCACGACCGGCTCCTGACGGCGACGCACGCGCTCGGCCCGCGCATCCTGCGGGTGCCGGGCGGCCTTCGGCGCCTGCAGGAGCGGGCGCTCGCCGAGGCGGCGAACGGCACGCTCGTGCCCGCCGTCACGACGTTCCCGCTGCGGGACGCGGCCGCCGCGCACACGGCCCTGCTCGACCGGAAGACGGTCGGCAAGGTCGTCCTGGTGCCGTCCGACGCCGAGGGTACGGTGGCATGATGATCATGCGTGCAATGGCTTTCACGGAGTACGGCAGCCCCGACGTGCTGCGCCCGCACGACCTCGCCGTGCCGGAGCCGGGGCCCGGCCAGGTGCGGGTCCGGGTCAGGGCGGCGGGCGTCATGCCGTTCGACACCGGCATACGGCAGGGCGTGATACGCCCGCCGGGCACGGCCTTCCCGATCGTGCCGGGCAACGAGTTCGCGGGCACGGTGGACGCGCTCGCCCCGGACGTCACGGCGTTCGCGCCCGGCGCCGCGGTGCTCGGCTTCTCCCTGCTCGGCGCGTACGCCGAGTACGTCGTCGTCGGCGCCGACCAGCTCGTCGCCAAGCCGGACGCGATGGACTTCACGGTGGCGGGCGGCTTCCCCGGCAACGCGCAGGGCGCCCACATGGCGCTCAGCGCGGTGGGCGTGAACGCGGGGGACACGGTCCTGATCCACGGGGCCGCGGGCGGATTCGGCACCCTGGCCGTGCAGCTGGCCAGGGCCTGGGGCGCCACGACGGTCATCGGCACCGCGAGCGAGCGCAACCACGACCACCTGCGGTCCCTCGGCGCCGTGCCCGTCACCTACGGCGAGGGCCTCGCGGACCGGCTGCGCGCCCTCGCCCCCGACGGCGTCGACGCGGTCGTCGACGGCGCGGGCCACGGGGCGCTGCAGGCGTCGGTCGAGGTGGCCAAGGACCGCGCCCGCGTCGTGACGATGGTCGACGACGAGGGCGCCCGCGCCCTGGGCCTGCCCGAACTCCGCGGCGTCCGCACGGCGGAGCGCCTGGCCGAGGTCACGTCCCTGCACGCCAAGGGCCTGCTGCAGGTCCACGTCCGGGCCACGTACCCCCTGGAGCAGGCGGCCGCGGCCCACCGGGACGTGGAGTCGGGGCACGGCCGGGGGAAGGTGATCCTGACGATGGCGTGACGTGCGCCGGACGGTCAGGGGCGGGCGGGGAATAACCGCCGCGAGGCGGCGGCTGGCCACAACATGCTCGAAGGCCGCACAGAAGAACTGGCGCACCTGGACAACCTGCTGGCCCTGGCCCGGCAGGGCCAGAGCTCCGCCCTGGTCGTCCGGGGCGAGGCAGGCATCGGCAAGTCCGCCCTCCTGTCGGCGGTCAGGGAGACCGCGAAGGCCGCCGGGGCCACCACGCTGCACACCACCGCCGTGGAGGCCGAGACCGACCTGCCGTACGCGGGCCTGCATCTGCTCCTGCACCAGGTCACCGACCGCGTACGGGACCTCCCGGAGCCGCAGGCGGCCGCCCTCCGCGCGGCCCTCGGCCACACGGGCGGCGGCCCCGGCGACCGGTTCCTGACGGGCCTCGCGGTCCTGACGCTCCTTGCCGAACTGGCCGACGAGGGCCCGCTGTTGTGCGTGGTCGACGACGCGCACTGGCTGGACCACGCGTCGGCGGACGCGCTGCTGTTCGCGGCCCGCAGGCTCGCCGCCGAGGGGGTGGTGCTGCTGTTCGCGGTGCGCGAGCCGCACGCCCCGGCGTTCCCCGCGCCGGGCCTGCCGGAGCTGCGCCTGACCGGCCTCGACGACGGCGCCGCGCGGCAGCTCCTGGCCGCGCACGCCGCCGACCTGCCCGCGTACGTACGCCGTCAGATCCTCACCGAGGCCCGCGGCAACCCTCTGGCCCTGCTCGAGCTCCCCGCCGCCCAGCGGGAGGGCCACCTCGCGGCGTACGGGCCGCACGCGGCGCCGCTCCCCCACCACTCCCGCATCCAGCAGGCCTTCGCCGACCGCATCGCCGCCCTGCCCGACGCGACCCGGACGCTGCTGCTCGTCGCGGCGGCCGAAGGCACCGGGGACCTGGAGGCCACGGCGTCGGCGGCCGCCCGGCTCGGGGCGGCCGTCGCCGACCTGGAGCCCGCCGAGCGCAAGCAGCTGCTGCGCGCGGAGGGCGGCAGGCTCGTCTTCCGGCACCCGTTGATCCGCACCGCCGCGTACCGGAGCGCCCCGCTCGGCGCCCGCGTCGCGGCGCACCGCGCCCTTGCGGAGGCGCTGCCGTGCGTCGGCGCCGCGGACCGCCGCGCCTGGCACCTGGCGGCGGCCACCACCGAGCCGGACGCGTCGGTCGCCGCCGCCCTGGAGCGGACGGCCGAGCACGCGCGGGCGCGCGGTGGCTACGCGGCCGAGTCCGCCGCGTTCGAACGGGCCGCCCAGCTCACCCCGGACAGCGCCGGGCGGGCCCGCCGCCTCGCCCTCGCCGCGGCGGCCGCGGCGGACGCGGGCCAGGGCAGGCACGCCGCCGACCTCGCCCTGCGCGCCGCACCCCACCTGACCGACCCGGCCCTCCTGACCCGCCTGGCCCGGGTCCGCGCGGGCGTGGCCCGCGAACGCGACCAGCTCGACGCGGCCCACCGCGTCCTCGTGGACACGGCCACCGCCATCGCCGGTGCGGCCCCCCAGCTGGCCGCGCTGCTCCTGTACGAGGCCATGACGGCGGCGTGGGTGGCCGGACACAGACCGTCGATCGAGGAGATCGACAGGACGAGCACGCGGGTGGCAGCGCTCGCCGCCGGACACGCGCAGCGCGCGCTGCCGCAGCCACCGGCCGCCTCGGCCCGGTCCACCGAGAGCACCACCGTGACGAGCGGACACACGACCACGCCCCACGACGGCCGACCGCACGCCGCGCCGCCGCACCCGCCCACCGTCCCGCACCCGGCCCGGTCCGGCGGGCACGAGGCGCCGGGCGGCGGGACCGGCGAGGCGCACACACGCCTCGTGGCCCCCGGCGCCGCACCGGCACCGGCCGCCCTGCCCTACCTGCCCGCCGTCGCCGGTCTGGCCCGGCTCGCCGCGGGGGATCCGGGGGCCGCGCTGCCGCCGCTGCGGGATCTGTTCGAGCGGCTGCTCTCCGGGGCGCACGGTCTCGGTCTGCGGGAGCGGGCCTCCATCGCCGCGTGGTTCGCGCCCCTCGGGCAGATCGAGAGCGGGGTGGCGCTCGCGGCGGAGCTGGAGCGCGAGTGCCGTGAGCAGGGGGCGGTCGGGCCGCTGCCCATGGTCCTGTTGCTGCGGGCCAGGGCCCGCATCCTGCTCGGCCGCCACAGCTGTGCCCTGACCGGCGTCACGGAGGGCATCCGCGTCGCCGAGGACAGCGGGCAGGGCCACTACGCGGCGCAGCTGCGGGGCGTACTCGCGTATCTCGCGGCGCTCGACGGCGACGACGCCCGCGTGAAGGAGCTCGCGGGGGCCCTCGATCCGCGTCGGGTGCCGCCGAGCCGGGTGTGGAGCGCGGCCGCGCTCGCCCTGCTCGACCTGGGCCGGGGCCGCTACGAGGCGGCGCTGCGCGGCTACGAGGACCTGGCGGCGAGCCCCGCGGGCCACAGTGGCGTCGCCCTGTACTGCGTGCCCGACCACATCGAGGCGGCGGCGCGCGCGGGAAGGGGCGACACGGTACGGGAGTCGGCGGACCGGTACGCCGAGTGGGCCGGGCACACCGGCATGGCCTGGGCCCGGGCGATCGCCGCCCGCTGCCGTGCCCTGCTCGCCGACGAGTCGGCCGCGGAGGCGGCGTACGAGGAGGCCCTGGCGCTGCACGCCGACGACGGGCGGCCCTTCGAGCAGGCCCGTACGCGGCTGCTGTTCGGCGAGTGGCTGCGCCGGGCGGGCCGCAGGAGCGAGGCCCGCGCGCCGCTGCGCGCGGCGCTCGACGCGTTCGAGCAGATCGGTGCGGAGCCGTGGGCGCTGCGGGCCCGTGCGGAGCTGCGGGCCACCGGCGAGAGCCGGGCCCGCAAGGACGGCGAGCGGGTACCGCTGGAGCGGCTCACCCCGCAGGAGCGCCAGGTCGTTCGCCTGGCGGCAACGGGCCTGACGAACCGCGACATAGCGGCCCACCTGTTCCTGTCACCCCGCACGGTGGGCTACCACCTGTACAACGCGTATCCGAAACTGGGAGTGACTTCACGGGGCGACTTGGCGCGCCTAGGCCTGGGAGAGAGCTAGCTAGCTATGGGGAATGCAACTAGCCGGGGGGAGCAATAACCAGCCCGTCCGGCGTTTGAGGACGAGCGCGCAGCGCGACAAACGGCAACCGTGCCAACGGAGGGAGCCGCGGGCACCCGGGACCAGCCCAAGGCGCCCGCGCCAGAAATCAGTGGTTGCCGAACAACGAGCGGCGAAGCCTGCGCAGCGGTGCGAACAGCGAGACGCGACCGACCCGCGCACGCCTGCCGCCACGCTCGTGCGCGGCGTCACGCGAGGTGAGCTCACGCATCAGCAGCGTCGCCTCGGCCGCCTCGCGCTGCGGGACGGCGGGGCCGCCCAGCACCGAGAGATGACGGTCGAGACGCGAGCTGGTCGCGCCGCTCCCACATGTGATCGCAGGGACCCTCGCCCTGCTGCGCACTGTTATCTGTTCCATGTCACTCCCCACCCGTACGAGGGCACCCGGCCCAGGGCAGGTTAACCCTATCGCCCCACCATGACACCCGTGTATCCCGGTCGCAGGATTCACCTGCCGGGCAAGGAGGTTGACGATTACTCTCCGAATCCAACTGATTCCAGGGCGAGTTGGACAACCGGTGGGGTGGTGGGCCGCAGGGAGCCGCCGTCGGGTTCGACGGTCACAGCGAGTGAGTTCGCGCTGGTGCTGAGACCGTCGGCGACGATGGGCGTTTCGCCGTCGAGCAGGCCGAGCGAGCGGGGCGTGGCGTCGGGGCGCATCACCCAGAGTTGATGTGCGCGCCCGTCGGGCGGCTCGCCGAGGCCGGTGACGCTCACCACGGCCCGCCGTTCGGTGCGCGAGGCGACGACGGTCATGGCGCGCCCGCGGGCGTCCCGCTCGCCGGTCGCGCGGGCGTCCGGCGCCGCCAGGACGTGGGCGATCTCACGTGCCGCGGCCCGCTCGTCGTCGAGCCGGTCGTCGGTGCGGACCAGGGCGAAGGCGAGGAGGCCCGCCGAGACGAGGCCGAGCGCGGCGGCCGCGGCGAGCGCCAGGAGCGTGCGGGCGGGGGCGCCTTGGGTGGCGCGGCGCACCGGGTCGCGTGCGGGCGGCGCGGGCGACGCGACGGGCTCCTGCTCTGTCGTGTGCACGGCGGCGAGGATCCGCTCCCGCAGATCGGGCGGCGCCGGGACGGAGGCCGCGCGCGCCAGGCGCACGGTGTCGGCGGCGAGCGCGCGCACCTCGTCGGTGCACCGGGCGCAGCCGGCGAGGTGCCGTTCGAAGCGGCGCGTCTCGTCCGGGTCGAGGGCGTCGAGCGCGTACGGCACGGCCAGCGAGTGCACGGAGCGGCCGATGTGCAGGCCGGTGACGTACAGCCGTACGCGGTGGAGCGGGCCGGTGGCGGGGGCCCGGGTGCGGCGGATCCTCATGCGGCGGCGCCCAGACAGTCGCGCAGCCGCAGCAGTCCGTCCCGCATGCGGGTCTTGACGGTGCCGAGCGGCACCGAGAGGCGCCGGGCCACCTCGCGGTACGTGTAGCCGTCGTAGTAGGCGAGCGTGACGGCCTGGTGCTGAAGGTCCGTCAGGCGCTCCAGGCAGCGGCGCACCCACTCGCGCTCCAGGCTGCCCTCCACCTCCTCGGCGACCTGGTCGAAGGCGGGCCCGTCACCGCGGTGGGCGACGCGCCGCTCGCGCTCCCCCGCCGCGCGGGCGCTGCGCACCCGGTCGACGGCCCTGCGGTGGGCGAGCGTGAGGATCCACGACAGGGCCGTGCCGCGCGCCGGGTCGAAGCGGCCCGCGGTACGCCACAGTTCGAGCAGCACCTCCTGGGCCACCTCCTCGGACTGCGCGGGATCGCGCAGGACTCTGCGTACGAGGCCGTAGACCGGGCCCGACACCAGGCCGTACAGGTCCTCGAAGGCCTTGTGGTCCCCGCGGGCCACCCGTGGCAGCAGCTCGTCCGCCTCCACCCCGTCCCCCTCCCCTGGCCGCCCCGCTCTCCCCTGGGGCGCTCAATTCTGGACTCGGCGGGGATTCGGGGCGAGCCCCCGGACGGGATTGGCCGGACGGGCGGCGGCTTGCTGAAGGTGCGCGAGATTTCCGGGCGCGGGGCCAATCCCTCCGCCCGCCCGCACCGAATGGCGTGCGTCGGACGGGCCCGCGCGGATGCGCGCGGGCCCGCACAGCGAAGGTAAGGACGGATGCGATGACCGCACTCGCCAGGAGCCGCGCGAAGCGACGGGGCACCCGCCGCATCGCCGGGCTCGTCTGTGGGGCGCTGGCCGCCGGGGGGCTCGCCGCCGCCGGGGTCACCACCCTGGAACCGGAGGCCGCGCGCGCCTCGAGCCACCGCGAGGCCCCGCTGATCTCGGGGCAGCCGCAGTACGACAACACGGACGTGTACGCGTTCGTGAGTCCCGACAAGCCCGACACGACGACGCTCGTCGCGAACTGGATCCCGTTCGAGGAGCCGGCGGGCGGCCCGAACTTCTACCCGTTCCCCGAGGACGCGCAGTACGACGTGCACATCGACAACGACGGCGACGCGCAGGGCGACCTGCTCTACCGCTGGACGTTCGACACGCGCACGAAGAACGGCGACACCTTCCTCTACAACACGGACAAGGTCACCAGCCTCGACGACCCCGACCTGAACGTGACGCAGACGTACGACATCGACCTGCTGCGTCTGAAGGACCAGAAGGTGGTCTCCACGACGAAGGTCGCCGACGACCTGCCGGTCGCGCCGTCCCACGTCGGCAAGGGGTCCATGCCCGACTACGGCAAGCTGCGCGACCAGGCCGTGCGCAAGGTGGCGGGCGGCGGCACCGCGTTCGCCGGGCAGGCCGACGACCCCTTCTTCCTTGACCTGCGGGTCTTCGACCTGCTGTACGGCGGTGACCTGTCGGAGGTCGGCCGGGACACGCTCGCCGGGTACAACGTGAACTCCGTCGCCCTGCAGGTGCCGACCGCGCAGATCCGGCAGTCGGAGCAGCAGCCCGTGGTCGGCGTCTGGTCGACGACCCAGCGCAAGAACGCGGCGGGCAAGTGGACGCAGGTGTCCCGGCTCGGCGCGCCCCTCGTGAACGAGGTCGTCGTCCCGATGAAGGACAAGGACAAGTTCAACGCCTCGGCGCCGTGGGACGACGCGCAGTTCCTGCCGTACGTCCAGAAGCCGGAGCTGCCGAAGCTCATCGAGAAGTTCTACAAGATCAAGGCGCCGAAGGAGCCGCGCAAGGACCTGGTCTCGGTCTTCCTCACCGGTGTGCAGGGCCTGAACCAGCCGCCGAACGTGCGGCCCGCGGAGGCGCTGCGCCTCAACACCGCCATCAAGCCCGCCGCGAACCCGAAGCGCCTCGGCGTCCTGGACGGCGACAACGCGGGCTACCCCAACGGACGCCGCCTCGCCGACGACGTCCTCGACATCTCCCTCCAGGCCGTCGAGGGCGAACTCGTCGGGCAGAAGAACGACCTGGGCGACGCGGTGAACGCCAACGACCGCGCCTTCGGGAAGTCCTTCCCGTACCTGGCGCTGCCCACGGCCGGCTCCCGCGGCCCCGTCGCCGGAAAGAGCGGCGACTCCCGCACCGCCCTCAACGGCGGCGCGGCACCCCTCACTCCCGCCGACACGTCGGACTCCACGGACACCGTTCTGATCGCGTCCGCCTCCGCGGGCGGCGCCGGGGCGCTGCTCGTGACGCTCGGCCTCGTGTGGTGGCGCATGCGGGGCGCTCGTGGGCGCGGGCCCGGGGTGACGGGCGGCAACCCCGAGGCAGCGGGGAGCTGACATGACGCACCGGGAATCGGCACTGGATCGGCAGGAAGGAAGCCTGGGGCGACGGCGCGGAGACCCGGAGCACGGGGGAACGGTCCCGGACCGACGGGGCACACCCCCCGCCGCCCCGGGACCGTCCCCCGAACAACACGCCCCCTCGCTGCGGCAACGGGACACCGCCCCTGCGGGACCGGAGGCGACTCCACAACAGCGGGAGACGCCTCCGGAACACCGGGCGGGGTCTACGGAAGGGCGGCACGCGTCTCCGGAACAGCGGGAGGCGCCTGCGCAACAGCCCAAGACGCCTCCGGGACTACGGGAGGGGGCTCCGGACCAGCGGGACGCGACTCAGGAACAGCGGAAGGCGTGCCCGGAACAACAGGAGGCGGCTCCAGAACGACAGGGGGCGTTCCCGGAACGGCAGGAGGCGACTCCGCAACAGCGGGGCGCGGCTCCGGGACCACGGGGGGAGTCTCCGGGCCAGCGGCACGCGGCTCCCGAACAGCGGAAGGCATCCCCGGAACGGCGGGAGGCAACTCCGCAACAGCCCAAGGCGACTCCAGGACTACGGGAGGGGGCTCCGGACCAGCGGGACGCGGCTCCGGAGAGGCAGGAGGCGTCCCCGCAGCAGCAGGAGGAGGCTCCAGAACAGCGGGGCGCAGCTTCACAACAGCGGGGGGCAGCTTCGGAGTTGCCGGGGGTGGCTTCGGAACAGCGGGGGGCAGCTTTGCAACAGCGGGAGATGGCTTCGGAGTTGCCGGAGGCGGAGCGCGGGCGGCGGGTGCAAGGCTCGTGGGGCGGGCGGCAGGTGCGGGGCGATGTGGTGCGGGTCTCCGCGCGGGGGCTCGCTGTCACCCTCGGCCTCGCGGTCGCGTTGACCGTCGGCGCCGTCGTCATCGGCGGGACGCACGACGAGGGGCGGCCGTCCGTGGCGGCCGCCCCGCCCGCGGCCCCCGTGGACCGGCTGCTCGCGGGCGACCTGGACCGCGGTGTCACCGCCCTGCGGGAACGCCTCCGGGACCGGCCCGAGGACTACAGGGCCTGGGCCGCGCTCGGCACCGCGTACGTCGAGCAGGCCCGCGTCAAGGGCGACCCCACCCGGTACGCCGAGGCCGACCGCGCCCTCGACCGCGCGCTCGCCCTGCGCCCCGGCCACGACGCCGCCCTCGCCGGGCGCGCCGCCCTCGCCGCCGCCCGGCACGACTTCGACGGCGCCCTGCGGTACGCGGACCGCGCGCTCGCCGTGAACCCGTACCACGAGCGCGCCCTCGCCTCCCGCGTCGACGCCCTCGTCGAACTCGGCCGCTACGACGCGGCGTTGCGCGCCGCCCGCACCGCCGACGCGCGCCGCCCCGGCATCCCCGCGTTCACCCGCTACGCCTACGTACGGGAGCTGCGGGGCGACGTGACCGGCGCCCGGCGGGCCCTCCGGCTCGCCCTCAAGGACGCGCGCGCTCCCGGCGAGACCGCGTACGTCGCCACGGCCCTGGCCCAACTGGCCTGGCGACAGGGCGACCACGCGGAGGCCCTCCGCCGGTGCGCGGACGCCCTGCGGGCCGACCCCGCGTACGTACCCGCCCTGGAGACGCGCGCGCGGGCCGAGGCCGCGCGCGGCGACACGGCCGCCGCCGTCGCAGGCCTGCGGGACGTCGTCGCCCGGCAGCCGCTGCCCGGCCCCCTCGTCGCACTCGGCGAACTGTACGAGGCGCGGGGCGACCGGGCGCGGGCCCGCGAGCAGTACTCCCTCGTCGACGCCTGGGCGAAGCTCGCCCGCGCCAACGGGGTCAACCCCGACCTGGACACCGCCCTCGCCGCGGCCGACCACGGCGACCCGGACGACGCGGTGCGCTCCGCGCGGGCCGAGTGGAACCGGCGCCGCACCGTGCACACCGCCGACGCGCTCGCCTGGGCCCTGCACGCGCGCGGGCGCGACCGCGAGGCCCTGCCCTACGCCCGCCGCGCCACCGCCACGGGATTCCGCGAGGCGTCCTTCCTCTACCACCGGGGCGTGATCGAAACCGCCACCGTCTCGCCCACGGCGGGCCACAAGTGGCTACGCGCCGCCCTGGACCTCAACCCGGGCTTCTCCCCGACGGGGTCACGGGACGCCGCACGCCTGTTGGGGGTGAGGTGACATGGCGGCATTCTCCGTGTCCCCGCTGTGGGCAGCTGGTCCGCCCAGAGGGCGGAACGGGTGGGCACAGCCCATCCGACGGACACCGGTCATCCAAGGGCGCGGCGGACGGCCCCGATGGCGCTGGGCAACGCTGGCCCTCATCGCCCTGGCCGTAGCCCTGGCAACGGCCACCCCCACCCAGGCCCACCCCCTCGGCAACTTCACCGTCAACCAGCACGAATCCCTGCGCCTGTCCCCCGGCCACCTGAACATCACGCACATCGAGGACCTCGCCGAAATCCCCGCCTCCCAGGCGAAGCCCGCCATCGACCGCAAGGGAAAGGAGAGGTGGGCCCGCGACCGGTGCAACCGGGCCGCATCCGGCACCCGCGTCGCCGCCGACGGCCACCCCACCCCCGTCACCCCCAAAGGCGCCCACGCCCGCATCCGCACGGGCCAGGCAGGCCTCCCCACCGTCCGCGTGGAGTGCCGCTTCACCGCCCGGCTCCCGCGCGGCCCGGTCGCGTTGACGTTCCACGCCCCACCACAGGCCGCCCCCGGCTGGCGCGAGATCACGGCCCGCGGCGACCGCATGACCCTGACCGACACGAACGTCCCCGCCTCCTCACCGTCCGAGCGCCTCACCCGCTACCCGAAGGAACTGGTCGCGTCACCGCCCGACACGACGTCGGCGGCGCTGCGGGCCGAGCCCGGCGGTCCCGCCGCCGCCGACGATCCCGCGCCGCCCGACTCACCGCTGCCCCGCGCCGCGACCGACGCCCTGACCGGCCTGGTGGCCCGCCACGACCTCACTCCGGCATTCGCGGCCCTCGCCCTCGCCACCGCGCTCCTCCTGGGCGCCCTGCACGCCCTCGCGCCCGGGCACGGCAAGACGCTGATGGCGGCCACCGCCGCGGCCCGCGGCCACGCGACCCTGCGCGACGTGCTGCCGCTCGCCGCGTCGGTGACGGTCACGCACACACTGGGCGTGGTGGCCCTCGGCCTCCTGGTGGCGGGCGGATCGGCCGCGGCCCCGTCGGTCGTCGCCTGGCTGGGCGTGGCCAGCGGCGCCCTCGTGACCGGCGCGGGCGCCCTCCTCGTACGCCGGGCCTGGCGCCACCGCGCCCACCCGCACACCCACACCCACACCCACCCGCACCCGCACCCGCACCCGCACCCGCACCCGCACCCGCACCCGCACCCGCACAACCCGCCTCACCCTCACCCCCACTCCCACTCCCACGCGCACCCCCACACCCACTCCCCCCGCCCCTCCCTCCGCGGCACCCTCTTCCTCGGCTTCGCCGGAGGCCTCGTGCCCAGTCCCTCCGCCGTCGTCGTGCTGGTCGGGGCCGCCGCGCTCGGCGAGGCCTGGTTCGGGCTGCTGCTCGTCCTGGCGTACGGGGCGGGGCTCGCCGTCACACTGACGGCGGCCGGGTTCCTCGTCGTACGCGTCGGTGCCCGGGTCTCCGCCGCGGCGGGGCGGCGGCTCACGCCGCGGCACGCCGCCGCCCGGCTCGCCCGCCGCTTCGCCCCCATGGGCTCCGCCTGCCTCGTGCTCGCCCTTGGGTGTGGATTGGTGTTCAAGGGGGCGGCAACGGCGCTCGGTTGAGCTACTTTTGTGGAGAATCGCACGCCTGCGAATGGGGGGCTCGTGACCGACGAAGCACGAGTGATCGCCGGGCGGTACCGCCTTCTCGCCCCGCTCGGCGAGGGCGGCATGGGCACCGTGTGGCGGGCCCGGGACGACGTGCTCGGCCGCGAGGTCGCCGTCAAGGAGGTCCGCGCGCCCGCCGGGCTCCCGGCGAGCGAGGTGGAGCGGCTGTACGCGCGCCTGGACCGCGAGGCCTGGGCGGCGGCCCGCATCCCGCACCGGAACGTCGTCACCGTGTACGACGTGGCGACGGAGGAGGGCCGCCCGTGGATCGTCATGGAGCTGGTCCGGGGGCTCTCCCTGTCGGACGCCCTGGACGCCGAGGGGCCGATGACGCCGCAGCGGGCGGCCCACATCGGGGCCGAGGTCCTGGGCGCGCTACGCGCCGCGCACGACGCGGGGGTCCTGCACCGCGACGTGAAGCCCGGCAACGTCCTGCTGGCCAACGACGGCCGGGTCGTCCTGACCGACTTCGGGATCGCCATGGTGGAGGGCAGTTCGGCCCTCACGATGACGGGTGAGGTCGTCGGGTCGCCCGAATTCCTGGCGCCGGAGCGGGCGTTGGGGCAGCGGCCGGGTCCCGAGTCCGATCTGTGGTCTTTGGGGGTGCTGCTCTACGCGGCCGTGGAGGGCGTGTCGCCGTTCCGGCAGGACACCCCGCTGAGCACGCTGCGCGCGGTCGTCGACGAGGAGCTGCCGCCGGCCCGCAACGCCGGGCCACTGGCCCCGGTCATCGAGGGGCTGCTGCGCAAGGACCCGGCCCTGCGCGCCTCCGCCGCGGACACCGAGCACGGCCTGCGGCTCGTCGCCGAGGGGCAGACGCCGCCCACGGGCACGGACGTTCCGTACGCGCCCACGGTCACCGCCCACCGGCAGCCCGACCCGACGCCGACCCCGCCGCCGTACCCGGTGGTGCCCGGCACCCCCGGCACCCCCGGCACCCCCGGCGCGACGAACGGCACCACGACCACCACCACGACCGGCACGCCGCCGCCCTCCCGCCGCGCGAGAGCCGCTCTCGTCGCGGGCATCGCCGCCCTGCTGCTCGCCGCGGGCGGCATCACCTACGCCCTGGTCAACGACGACGACGGCACAGGCGGCGGCAGCGACAGCCGAGGGAGCGGCAGCACCGGGGGCGACACCGGCGGGTCGGACGGCGGCGGCAGCAACAGCGGCGGGAAGGACAGCGGCGGCTCCGGCGGGAGCGGGAGCGGCGGCAGCAACGGGGGCGGGGGCGGCAATGACGGCGGCGGGTCCACCAACGGCGGTGGCGGCAGCGGCGGTTCGACCAACGGGGGCGGCACGAACGGCGGCGGCAGCGGCGGCAAGCCCTCGTCCCCGAAGCCGCACTCCGTGAGCGTCTCCGTCACCGGCTACCACACCGAGTACAGCGGCAGCTGCCCGGTGCCCGCGGCCGACGCGCCCTCGTTCACGGCGACGTTCACGGTGGGCCGGGTGCCGGTGGACGTCGAGTACCGGTGGGTCGCCGCCGAGGGCGACTCCAGCGACCCGGGCTGGAAGACGCTCTCGTTCCCGTCGTCGGGCGGCAAGAACAAGCAGGTCCAGCACGTCGAGGTGCCGGGTTACACGGACAGCGGGACGCATCAGAACCAGATCGGCGTCGAGGTCCGCGCGCCGGTGCAGGCGACGTCCAACTCCGTCCCGTACACCGTGACGTGCGAGGAGGAGCCCGAGACGAGCGGGGGCTCCTCCTCCTACGTACAGCAGTGACGGGCGGCTACGCGCAGCGGCGACGGCTCGTCACGCCGCCGCGGGCCCGATCAGCCCGGCTGCGGCCCTGATCAGCCCGCGGCCCTGCTGAACACGGGCAGGTAGCCGCCGGACTGGCCCGCGGCGGTCGGGTGGTACGACTCGCTTATGTTGCCCCAGTTCACACTGTGCAGCCAGGAGTCGCCGGAGCAGATCTCGTGCCCGGCGAACGTGGTGGTGACGTCGCCGAAGGTGAAGCCGTGGTCGGCGGCGCGCTTGGCGGTCGCGGTGTTGAGGTGGTCGGCGGCGCCGTTGATGGCCGCGCGCTCCCCCTCGGTGAGCCCGGCCAGGCAGCTGCCGTTCAGCTTGTAGAAGCGCGGGTAGCCGAGCACCACCACGCGGGCCGACGGCGCCTTGCCCTTGATCGCGGAGTACACCTTGTCGAGCTTGCCGGGCAGCGTCGAATCGACGTACGCCTTGGCCTGGTTGACGCGCGCCACGCAGTTCGCCTCGGACTGGAGCACACACGTCGTCATGACGTCGGAGAAGCCCGCGTCGTTGCCGCCGACGGAGAGGGACACAAGGCCGGTGCCGGAGTTCAGCGGGCCGAGCTGATTGGCGATGACGTCGTCGGTGCGCGCGCCGGAACAAGCGGTGAAACTGAAGCTCGACGGCGCGTGAGCGGCCGCCCACAGCGCGGGATAGGCGCGCGGCGTGCGTTTGCAACTGCCGCTGCCGCTGTCGTAGTTGCCGGAACCGAGGCCGGACGAATAGGAGTCGCCGAGCGCCACATAGGCGGGTGCGGCCTGTTGGCCGTCGGAATCGGCGTGCGCTGCCGTGACCCCGGTGAAGGCGAGGGCCGCGCCGAGAAGGAGCGAGGAAGCGTATGCCGTGAAACGGGACAATCTCATGGAACCTCCCTTAGCAGGATTTCTGCCTCGACAGTGGTAGCACGCACCACCCGCCACGGATAGTGTTCATGTCAATCAATTCTTCAGCAATTCCCTTTCCCTGCCGAAGAGTTCACCGACCGCACCCCGGCCGGAAAGGGAGCATCTCCACACTCCCTCCGCATCTTGACGAGGCACCGCCCACTGCGCCACATTGAAGCCCGGCATCCGGCGCTTCGGGGGGCAAAGTCGCCCATGCAGACCATCGGCATGAACTCGCCGTCAGCCAGCACGGCACCGGGCGAGCGGGACCCCGACAGCGGCCCGCGCCCCACCGAGGCAGATCTGGGCCCGCTGCTCGCGGGCGCCGCCGTCGCGGCCGGGGCCGCCGGCGCCGCGCTCGCGCTCCTCGACCTCTCCACTCCGGTGCGCGCACCGCTCACCCTCTTCTTCCTCCTCGCCGCCCCTGGCTTCGCGTTCTCCTTCTGGCTGCGGGGACTTGAGGCGAGGGGGCGCGCGGTGGCCGCCGCCTGCGCGGCCCTCGTGGTCAATCTGCTGGTCGCCCCGGCCATGCTGGCCCTGCACGTGTGGTCGGTCCGCGGCGGCGTGGCGGCGGTCGCCGGGGTCAGCGCGGCCATCTTCCTGTCGGCACTGGCGCGGCGGCAGCGCCATCGCGCCCCGATGAGACGGACATGATCACGTGGAGATCACCGTGCACCGCCCCGGCGAACTCACCGCGGCGGACCGGGTGGCGTGGACCGCGCTGCAGGCCAAGGCCCATCTGAACGGCTCACCCCACCTCGCGAACCCGTTCCTCGCACCGGAGTTCACGCTCGCCGTGGCGCGGGTGCGCGGGAACGTGCGGGTCGCGGTCGTCCGCGAGGGCGGCGATCCGGCCGCCTACTTCCCGTACCAGCGCTCCAGGACCGGAGTGGGCCGCGCCGTGGGCCTCGGCGTCTCCGACAGCCAGGGAGTCGTGCACCGGCCGGGCTTCACCTGCGACACCAGGACCCTGCTGCGCGCCTGCGGCCTCGTGATGTTCGAGTACGACCATCTCGCCGACGGCCAGGGCCCGTTCGAGTCCGGCGCGACGGGCAGGTTCCCCTCGCCGGTCATGGACATCGACCAGGGGTACGACGCCTACCTCACGCATCTGCGGGCCGAGTCGCCGAAGTTCCTCCGCAGCACCCTCGCCAAGGGCCGCAAGCTCGCCCGCGACCACGGCGAGGTGCGGTACGTGCACGACGAGCGCGACCCCGAGGCGCTGCGCACGCTCATGACCTGGAAGTCCGCGCAGTACCGCAGGACCGGCCGCAGCGACCGGTTCGCGCGCGCCTGGATCAGCCAGCTCGTGGAGCAGCTCTTCCACACCCGCGGCGACTCGTTCACCGGCCTGCTCTCCGTGCTCTACGCCGGCGGCAAGCCGATCGCCGCGCACTTCGGCCCGTGCGGCGAGCGCGTCCTCGCCTGCTGGTTCCCCGCGTACGACCCGGACTTCGCGAAGTACTCGCCCGGCCTGCTGCTGCATCTGCACATGGCCGAGGCGGCCGCCGCCGACGGGATCGCCCATCTGGACCTCGGACGTGGCAAGAAGGAGTACAAGGACTCCCTGAAGACACGGGAGATCACCGTGTCCGAGGGGTGGGTGGCGCTGCGCCACCCGGTGGCACTCGGCCATCGTGCGCACCGGGCCCCGGTCCGGGCGCTGCGCAACACCGTGCAGACCCGACCGGAATTGTTCGAACCGGCGGACCGGCTGCTCAAACGCCTGGGAAAGATCCGTTCCCGGCACCGTAAAGAGTAGGTATCGCGTAGGAACCGCGCAGGAAACGCCAAGGATCATCACACAGGACCAGGTATCGGCCGGGAACAGGCACACACAAAGTGTCCGAAGAGAACGGTCAATTTATTGAAAACGTGAGACCCCGTTCCAGGTCTTGCCATACGGTCGCAAGCATCAATACCGTCGTACATCCACCCGCAACGGTCCCATCGGCAGTCGGTCTGGGGGAGGGCTCAAGACCGCGATGGTTCCGGCGCGGGGCGCGGTAGGGGGGTGCCCGTGCCCGGTGCTCGAGGTTCTGCCGGGTCACGTGCCGCGTTGACATGCCAGCTCACCCGGCTTGCACGGAGTACCACTCCGGCATGGCCGCACGTGAGAACCCCCCCTTTCGAACCGGATCCACCACCGGACCGCCCGGGGGCGGGCGGTCCACGGGACGAGAGGGACAAGACTCATGAGTTCTGCTGTGCGCCCGTTCAATTCGGGCCAAGATCCTTTAATCGAACCGACCGGGGACGGCCTGCCCGCCATTCCCAGCCAGCAGCAATATCGACCGGTGTCGTCGCATCTTGCGATTGCGCCGCCGGTGAGTGTCGTGATTCCCGCGATGAATGAGGCGGAGAATCTTCCCTATGTGTTCAAGACACTGCCGGAGTGGATTCACGAAGTCGTCCTGGTGGATGGTAATTCCACCGATGACACGGTGGCCGTGGCCCGCGAGCTGTGGCCGGACGTCAAGGTGGTCCGGCAGCTGGGCAAGGGCAAGGGCGACGCGCTCATCACCGGGTTCGAGGCGTGCACGGGCGACATCATCGTGATGGTCGACGCGGACGGCTCGGCGGACGGCCACGAGATCGTCTCCTACGTCTCCGCACTGGTCTCCGGCGCCGACTTCGCCAAGGGCTCCCGCTTCGCCAACGGCGGTGGCACGGACGACATGACGCTCATCCGCAAGCTCGGCAACTTCGCCCTGTGCACGGCGGTGAACGCCAAGTTCGGCGCCCGGTACACGGACCTGTGCTACGGCTACAACGCCTTCTGGCGGCACTGCCTCGACAAGATCGAGCTCGACTGCACCGGCTTCGAGGTCGAGACGCTGATGAACATCCGCGTCGTCAAGGCGGGCCTGAAGGTCCAGGAGATCCCGAGCCACGAGTATCTGCGCATCCACGGCACGAGCAACCTCAGCGCCGTGCGCGACGGCCTGCGCGTGCTCAAGGTGATCCTCACCGAGCGCTCCAACCGGCGTACGCAGCGAAGGAGTTCACGCACCGTCTCCCTCCCCCGGCGTCAGGGAGAGGTTTCTTGATCACTATCTCGGTGGTCATCTGTGCGTACACCGAGGACCGCTGGGAGGACATCCTCGCGGCGGTCTCCTCGGTGCGGGCACAGTCCCTTGCGGCGCACGAAACGCTGCTCGTGGTGGACCACAACGCATCGCTCAAGGACCGCCTGACCAAGGAGTACAAGGAGACGGACGGAGTGCGGGTGCTCGCCAACGCGGGCCCCCGCGGCCTGTCCGCGGGCCGCAACACCGGCATCGCCGCCTCCAGCGGCGAGATCATCGCCTTCCTCGACGACGACGCGGTGGCCGAGCGCGACTGGCTGCGCCACTTCGCCGAGGGGTTCGACGACCCGCGGGTGTTCGCCGTCGGCGGCGCCACCCGGCCCGTGTGGGCCTCGCGCCGCCGGCCCGCCTGGTTCCCCGAGGAGTTCGACTGGGTCGTCGGGTGCATGTACCGCGGCCATCCGACAGGGCGGGTGCAGGTGCGCAACGTCCTGGGCGGCAACGCCTCGTTCCGGCGCACCGCCTTCGACGTCGCGGGCGGCTTCGCCACCGGCATCGGCCGCGACGGCGACAAGCTGCCGCTCGGCTGCGAGGAGACGGAGCTGTGCATCCGGCTCACCCGCGCGCGGCCCGACGCCGTGCTCCTCATCGACGACCGCGCGGTCATCCACCACCGGGTGCCCGCGGCCCGCGAGCGGTTCCGCTACCTGCGCACGCGCGCCTACGCCGAGGGCCTCTCCAAGGCCCTCGTGGCCAAGAGCGTGGGCGCGGGCAAGGGCCTGGAGTCCGAGCGCCGGTACACCACGCGGGTGCTGCCCGCCGGAGTCGGGCGCGGCCTGAAGGACGCGCTGCTCGGACGGCCCGGCGGGGCGGGGCGCGCGGGCGCCATCGTCGCGGGAGTGGCGGCGGCGGCCGGTGGGTACGTCATCGGGAGCGTACGGGCCCGCCGGGGAGGCGCGACGTTCTCCGTCGTGGCCGTGGCGGAGGACAGACCCGACGGCAAGGGAGGCCCCAGATGAACGGAGGCATCCCCATACTCATGTACCACTCGGTCGCGCCCCTGCCGAACGAGGCCACGCACCAACTGTCCGTGTCACCACAGGAGTTCGCCGAGCAGATGGAAGTGCTCCTGGCGCTCGGCTGCACACCGCTCACCACCGCGCAGCTGGCCTGGCACTGGCGCAACCCGGGACGGCCGCTGCCCACGCGGCCCGTCCTGATCACCTTCGACGACGGCTACGAGGGCGTGCACCAGCACGCGCTGCCCGTGCTCACCAAGCACGGCTTCGCCTCGACGCTGTTCGTCGCGACCGGCTGGCTGCGCGGCCCCTACGACACCGGGGGCGGCCTCGACACGATGCTCAGCTGGCGGCAGGTGCTCGACCTGGCCGCCGCGGGCACGGAGATCGGCGGCCACAGCCACACCCACCCGCAGCTGGACCAGCTGAGCGACGACGCGCTCTGGTTCGAGGTGTCGCGCTGCAAGGAGATCCTCGCCGAGGAACTCGGCTCCGCCCCCGTGTCGTTCGCCTACCCCTACGGCTACTCCAGCCGTAGGGTGCGGCGCGCGGTGCGCGGCGCCGGGTTCTGCCAGTCCCTCGCCGTGGGCAACGGCCTGGCACGAAGACACCAGGGCCCGTACGCGCTGAGACGGGTGACGGTGCGGCGCAGCACGGACCTCGACGAGTTCGAAAGACTCGTGGAGTGCCGCGGGATCGGCCGCACCTTCGCAAGAGATCGTGTGCTCACCAAGGGATACGCCATCGTTCGCCGATGCCGACAGGTACGCCGGAAGGCAGCTCGCGCCCGTGTCTGACACGACCACCGCACAGGCAGAGGTCACTGGAACCGACCGCACCACCGGACGCCGCCCCGCTTCCGGCAAACCCGGAAGGTCCCGGAGAATGCGTCTGCCCGGGGCGGGCGGGGGAACTCCGCTGTTCCGCAACGCCTACGCGCTCATGCTCAACACCGGCATCTCCGGCCTGCTCGGCCTCGGCTTCTGGCTGGCCGCCGCCCGGTACTACTCGGAGTCGGCGGTCGGCCAGGGTTCGGCGGCCATCGCGGCGATGAAGCTGCTCGCGGGCGTCACCGCCGTGACGCTCACGGGCGCCCTCGCCCGGTTCATACCGGTCGCGGGCCGCGCCACGGGCAAGCTCATCTTCCGTACGTACGCGGGCAGTTCGATCGTCGTCGGGCTGGTGGCGCTGGTCTTCCTGTTCACGCTCGACCTGTGGGGCCCGTCGTACCGCTTCCTGCACGGGCCGCTCGCCGGGGTCGGGTTCGTCGCGTCGGTCGTGGCGTGGTGCCTGCTCACCCTCCAGGACGGCGTGCTCACCGGGCTGCGCAGCGCGCTGTGGGTGCCGGTCGGCAACACGGTGTTCTCGGTGGTCAAGCTCGGCCTGCTCATCGTGATGGCGGCGGCGATCCCCACGGCCGGGGTGTTCGTGTCGTGGGTGGCCGCCATCGCCCTGTCGGTCGTGCCGCTCGGCTGGCTGGTGTTCCGACGGCTCGTACCGCGCCACATAGAGCTCACCGAGGGCAAGGCGAAGCCGCCGTCGCTGCGCGAGATAGGCCGCTTCCTCGCCGGTGACTACACCGGCTCCCTGTTCTCCCTCGCCGTGGTCTACCTGGTGCCGGTGATCGTCGCCGCACAGGTCAGCTCGGAGGACAACGCGTACTTCTACATCACGACCACGATCGCGGGCACCATGAACCTGCTCGCGATCAACATGGGCGCCTCGCTGACCGTCGAGGGCGCGCACGACCCGGCGCGGCTCGCGGCCAACACGCGGGCCGCGCTGCGCCGCATGCTGCGGATCATGCTGCCGGCGTGCGCGCTCCTCTTCCTCGCCGCGCCGTACGTCCTGCACGTGTTCGGGCAGGGCTACTCGGAGGCGGCGACGCCGCTGCTTCGCTGGTTCGCGGTGGGCGCGGCGCTGCGGGTCATCATGGAGACGTACTTCGCGGTCCTGCGCGCGCAGAGCCGCACCTCCGGACTCGCCCTCCTTCAGGGCCTGCTGTGCGTGCTCGTCCTCGGTCTGACGCTGGTGCTGCTGCCCCGGATGGGCCTGACGGGCGCGGGGGTCGCGGAGATCTCCAGCCTGGCGGTGATCGTGGCGATCGCGGCGCCCAAGCTGTACGCGATCACGCACGCGGCGCCGGCCACGGTGTCGACGGCGGCCGACCGCGCCGCCCCGGACGGGGACCTCGCGGACCTCGGCACCCCGGACGTCGCGCCGTCGGGGCGGCCCACCGCGCCGGCCGTACCCCTGACGAAGCGGCCCGAGCGCCGCCACGGCCCGGCGTGGGCGTTGCGCGAGTCCCTGGACTCGGACACGCTGCAACTGACCGTGCAGACCGACCTGGACCACCAGGAGCGCAGGCCGGACGTGCGTCCGGGGCCCGCGACTCCGGCGTTCGGGACGCCGGTGGCGGGGAGCGGGCGGGGGCCCGTGGGAGCGGGGAAGGGGCGCGAGGTGGACGGGCACCGGCCCACGTGGGCCGTCGGATCCCCGTTCCCGACGCCTGCCCGGGGGACGCCGACGGCGCCCGGGACCGGTGGGACTCAGGAGGCCGACGGAGCGAAAGGGACACGCGGGGCGATGGAGGCTTCCGAAGCGCCGGCCACCGAGGCCGCAGCGGCGAAACCACCTGCCCCGTCGGCGAGTTCACCCTCCGTGAGTCCACAGCCCGCGCACGCCGCCCCTCCCCCGGCCGCCCATGCCGCCGCCCCGGCCACACCGGCCACGGCGCCCGCCTCCCCTGCCCCGCCGGCGGCCCGCCGCCCCACACGCGACACCAAGCCCGCCGTCATCGCCCTCGCCCTGCTCCTGGCCCTCGGCCTGTACTGGGTGCCCGCGCTCGGCCTGAGCGAGCGCGACCTCGACGACATGGGCGGGCTCGGCCTCATCACCGTCCTGCCGCTGCCCACGCTGCTCGGCGCGGTGCTCCTCGCGGGCGTGTTCGCCACGCTCCTGTCGCTGGAGCGGCCGCAGAAGCACCTGCTCCTGCTCACGCTGCTCGCCACCGTCGTGTCGCTGCACGCGCTGCCCGCCGTCATCGAGACCGAGCCGCGGTTCGCCACGGCCTGGCAGCACCTGGGCTTCCTGGAGTACATCGACCGCACCGGCGAGGCGGCGCCCGACCTGGACGCGCGCTGGAGCTGGCCCGGGTTCTTCGCCGCGGCCACGTTCGTCGCGAAGGCCTGCGGCGTCTCGGACATGACGGAGGTCATCCGCTGGTGGCCGCTCGCCATCCAGCTCCTGTACCTGGCGCCGATGTTCCTGCTCGTGCGGCACATGCGGGCGAGCTGGCGCGCCAAGTGGACGGGCCTGTGGATCTTCGTCCTGTGCGGCTGGGTCGGCCAGGACTACTTCTCGCCGCAGGGCTTCACGTTCCTGCTGTACATCGCGTTCGTGGCGATCCTCCTCGTATGGTTCCGCGCGCCCCGCGTCCTGTGGGGCAAGCGGCGGCCCGGCGAGGTGGAGGTGGAGCCGGCGAACCGCCGTCAGCAGGCGGTCCTGCTGCTCGTCCTCATGGGCCTGTTCGCGGCCTGTGTGCCCGCGCACCAGCTGACGCCGTTCGTGATGCTCGGCGTCGTCACCGTGCTCGTCCTGGTGCGCCGCTGCGAACTGCGCGGCCTGCCGCTGCTCTTCGGCGTCCTGGTCGTCGTCTGGCTCGGCTTCTTCGCGGAGCCGTACTGGTCGGGGCACTTCAACGAGCTCTTCGGCGGGGTCGGCGGCGTCGGCGGCAATGTGTCGTCGTCCGTGTCG
Source organism: Streptomyces sp. NPDC059003 (assembly GCF_042740445.1). Lineage (NCBI taxonomy): Bacteria > Bacillati > Actinomycetota > Actinomycetes > Kitasatosporales > Streptomycetaceae > Streptomyces > Streptomyces sp. NPDC059003. The sequence goes on from NZ_JBHYJH010000123.1 coordinate 23,108, forward strand.
GGCCGCATCGAGGGCGGCGACGAGACGCACAAGCTCGTCCTGTACACGCGGGTGGCGCTCGCCGGGACGGTCATGTCCCTGGCCTGCTGGGGCTGGCTGCGCCGCCGCCGGCTCAAGTACCGCGAGGTGTCCCTCGTCGTCCTGACCTTCGTGCCGTTCACGGGCTTCGGCATGCAGAGCTACGGCGGCGAGATGGCCCTGCGCGTCTTCATGTTCGCGCTGCCGGGCGCGGCCCTGCTCGCCGGGCTCGCTCTGTTCCCGCGCACCGGCGCCACCGCCAAGGAGCGGGAGCGCGACCGGCGGAGCCTCGCCCCCGTCGCCGCGCTGCTCGCCGGGCTCGTCATGATCGGCGGCTTCCTGGTGGTGCGCTGGGGCAACGAGCCGTTCGAGCGCGTCAGGACCGGCGAGGTCGCCGCGATGGAGTACGTGTACGCGCACGACGACCCGACGGTACGGCTGCTGTGGATGAGCAACGACACCGTCACCAACGTGACGCCCTCGATCCCCTGGGGCAAACAGGACCCGGAGAAGGTCGAGTACCTGCCGACGCTCGCGCCGCCCGACCCGGCCCTGGTGTCGGGCCTGGTCAAGGCGCTCAAGGACGCGGGCCCCAACTCGTACCTCATGGTCAACCGGGGCCAGACCGTCTACCTCCAGATGGACAGCGGCTACCCGCAGCACTGGGACACCCGCCTCATGCGGAACCTCGACCGGCGCCCGGACCTGAAGAAGGTCTACAGCAACCCCGACGCGACGCTGTACGCCCTGAGCGAGCGGCCCGCGGGCAAGGTCCCGGCGGCGGACCCCGGTCCGGCGGGCCCGAAGGTGACGTGGACGCCGTGGTCGGTGGTGGGCGGGCTCGCGGTCCTCGCGCTCGTGGTGCTGCTCGCCGTGCGTGAGGTGGTGCGGGTCGCCGCACCGCAGGGCGTGGCGCAGCAGCGCTGGCTGCAGAGCAGCTTCTGGTTCTCGCTGCCGCTGCTCGCGGTGTTCCTGGCGTCGCTGATCCAGCGGTTCCTGACGATGGCGTGACGCTCACGACGACGAGGTGAAGTGGCTCACCGCCGCAGCCACTTCACCTCGTACCCGGCCATGTCGAACCGCTTCCCGTCGACCTTCGCGCTGATCGTCCGGTCGACGGTGTTCACGACCAGGACGGTCCTGTCGTCGGCGAGGACACGGACGTTCGGTACGTCGTCGGCGGCGACGGACACCTCCTCGTACCGCGTGCCGGGCGGGAAGGCCTCGGAGAACCGGGCGAGGAGTCGCAGTATCGGCAGCTCGCGGCCGCCGTCCGGGAGCTGGGTCGCGCTCCACAGACAGCCCGCGCAGCTCTCCCCGCGCCGCTGCGGGTTCCAGTAGAAGCCGCTGGTGGCGCCGCCCTTGGCCATCGCCATCAGGCCGCTGGCGTGGACGGCGACGCGGCGGGGCTCGGCCCAGTCGTCGCGGTTGTCCTGGCTGTCGCCCGGCTCCACGTAGTACTCGGCCCACCACAGCGGCAGGCCGCCGGTGCGCCGGCGCACCCAGCTGCTGACGGCCGTCAGCTTGTCGGTGGCCTTGAACTCGTCGGGCAGCAGCTCGTCGTCCACGGTGTAGCTGGCGCCGTCGACGACGACGAAGTCGGCGCCCGCCTTGTGCTTGTTCCAGTAGTCGAGGACGTCGAGCGACTCCTGGTCCATGCGGCCCCAGGGGCCCTTCAGGTCCGACGAGACGTTCCCGGTCTGGCGGGGGTCGACGCTGTTCATGACGACATAGGGACCGCCGACCATGATGTCTTTGTCGACTTGTTTGAGCGCCTTGTAGACCAGGTTGTACAGCTTGGTGTAGCCCTCGTAGTCCCAGCGGCCCTCGGCGCTGTTCCAGAAGCCCTTGAGCTCGTTCCACACGATGAAGTGGCGTACGTCCGGGTAGCGCTTGGCGACGGTCGCGGCGAGCGCGGCGAAGTCGTCGAAGTGCTCGGGCTTCGGGGCGGTCTCCAGGGAGGCCTGGCTCCAGTCCGTGTTGTCGGAGCCGGACTCGCCGCCCTTCATCCAGTCCGGGGCGCAGCACAGCGTGACCACGGGCGTGCCGCGGGTGGCGCGGATGAAGTCGATGCGGCGGTCCATGGCCGAGAAGTCGTACCGGCCCTTGACGGGCTCGGGGTTGCCCGCGCCCCAGCCCATGATGTGCTGGATCTGCGGCAGCGGGCGGCGCTGGTCCTTGAGCAGTTTCCCGGCGCGGCCGACGGCCGCGTCCTCGCCCTCGTCGGCGCTGTACTGCGTATGTGTGAAGCCCCAGCCGACCTCCGAGCGCACCGGGCCCTGCGGGTCCGCGGGGGTGCCGTGCACCTTGTCGCCGTCCCGGGTGGTGCCCGCCGTGCTGCCGCGGTCCTTCTCGGGGAGCGTGATGACGGTCAGGACCAGGGCCAGGGCGGCCGCACCAACGCCGAGCAGAGCGGCGAACCGCCACCGCCTCGTATCCGAAGTCCACCCATGACGTCGCATCAACGGAAAGGGTATCCACGACGGTTTGCGGTAGGGCTCATTCCGTACGAGTGTCCGGGAACGGCCGAAACCTTTGGCCCAGTGGTGCGTCGTGCGCGTACGGACTGCGGAAACCAGGGTGCACGGGGGCACATTCGTGGCGGATCATGGCGGCATGTCTGCGAACCCTCAGGACGCCCTGCCGATCCGGCTCAACGTCGACGACAGCGACTCCCCCTCGGACGTCGTCGACGCGCTGTTCCTCGGCCGTTTCGCGACGGGCGAGCAGCCGTACTCGCACAGCGTCAACATCGATCGCGTCAAGTCCGGCGCGACGCTGCTCCCGCCCCGCGCGCGCGTGCTGCGGGCCGCCCGCGACGACGACCGCAGCGCGACGCTCGCCGAGGGCGAGGGCTGGACGGTGCTCGTCTCCCGCTGGAACCGCGGCGCCGACGTCACCGTCACGGCGACGTCCGCCGAGCTCGCCGAGTCGGTCCTGAAGCAGGCCACCGACGGCGCGCAGGACGACCCGGAGCCGCAGCCGGAGAACGTGACCATGGGGTTCTGGTACGTCTCGCCGCGGCGCGGCCCGTACCGCACGACGCGGCAGATCTCCGCGGGCACGTGGGAGGAGGTACGGGGCAACTACACCGCGCCGGTCGCCGACGCCATGGACAAGCTGATGAAGACGACGCCGGAGGACATCTCCGGGCGCCTGCTGCTCCTGCACGGCCCGCCCGGCACCGGCAAGACGTCCGCCCTGCGGACCCTCGCGCGGTCCTGGCGCGACTGGTGCCAGGTCGACTGCGTGCTCGACCCGGAGCGCCTGTTCACCGACGTCGGCTACCTCATGGACATCGCCATCGGCGAGGACGAGGGCGGCGCCAAGGGCCGCTGGCGGCTGCTGCTGCTCGAGGACTGCGACGAGCTGATCCGCGGCGAGGCCAAGCACACGGCGGGGCAGGCCCTTTCGCGCCTGCTCAACCTCACGGACGGGCTGCTCGGGCAGGGCCGCAACGTCCTCGTCGGTGTCACCACCAACGAGGACCTGGAGCGGCTGCATCCCGCCGTCGTGCGGCCCGGGCGGTGCCTCGCCCGGATCGAGGTGGGGCCGCTCACGCTCGCGGAGTCGGTGAACTGGCTGGGGACGAGCGAGGGGGTGTCGCGGGACGGGGCGACGCTGGCCGAGCTGTACGCGCTGCGCCGGGGTTCGGGACCGGCCTCCGTGCCCTCCGCGCGGGAGGGCGCCGACGCGGGTCTGTATCTGTAGCGGGCCTCAGGCGGTAGCGGGCCGGTGCCTGTGCCGGGGCCCGCGGTCATGGGGCCGACGACCTGGGCCCGCGGTGTCGGGTCAGGCGGAGCCGTAGGCCGCGCGGAGGGCGTCGTGGACGGCTGCCGTCGCCGCCTCCTGCGTGAGGCCGAGCCGGTGCACCCGCTCCGCGTAGGCCCGCGCCGCACCGGCGGCGCCCTTCGCCGCGGCGTCCCCGGCGGCGGCCACGAACGTGCCGTTCCGGCCCCGCGTCTCGATCACCCCGTCCTCCTCCAGGGCGCGGTACGCCTTCGCGACGGTGTTCGCGGCGAGCCCGAGGGACTCGGCGAGGCCGCGCACGGTGGGCAGTTTGTAGCCGACGGGGAGCGTCCCGCCGCGGGCCTGTTCGGCGATCTGCGCGCGCACCTGCTCGTACGGAGCCGTGCCGCCCGCGCCTTCCTCGATGACGATCTTCAGAGTCACGTGCCGATTGTCCCGCACGGACCGTCCCGTACGGGGAGGGAAAATCGGAGGCGCCGCGGCGGGTCCCGCACGTACCGTCCGCTCCATGACAGACGTCCTGGTCCGGGCCCTGCGCCCCGGCGACCGGGCGGACGCCGCCGCGTTCGCCGCGATCCGCCGCAGCTGCCTGCCCGCCATGCTCGCGACCGCCGACTCCGTGCTCTTCGACGCCGAGCACGCCCATCCGGACGCCCACTACCGCCAGTTGGTCGCGGAGGTCGACGGCGAGGTGGTCGGCACGGCGCAGACCGGCATCGCGTACGACAGCCCGGAGCCCGGCCAGGGCTTCGCCAACGTCTACGTGCATCCGGAGCGCCGCGGCCGCGGCGCGGGCTCGCTGCTCGTGCGCACCGCGGAGGAGCAGCTGGCCGCGCGGGGCGCGGACACCGTCTACGCGTGGGTCCTCGAAAGCCCTGCGAACCGGGCGTTCGCCGCGCGCCGCGGCTACCGGGCGAGCCGCTCGGCGCACTTCCTGCGCCTGGACCTGACGCGGGGCGACCTGCCGCCGCTCGCCGCGCCGCCGCCCGGAGTCGAGCTGCGCACCGCCGCCGACTTCGCCGCCGACCCGCGCCCGCTGTTCGCCCTGGACGCCGAGACGACGGCGGACGAGCCGGGCGACATCGGCGCGGAGCTTGAGGACTACGAGCAGTGGCTCGCCGACACCTGGCGCCACCCGCTCATGAACCACGCGTTGACGGTCGTCGCCGTGGTGGACGGCCGCCCCGCGGCGTTCAGCGCGGCCCGCACGGACGGCGCGGGGCGCTATCTGAGCGGGATGACGGGCACCGCGCGCGCGTATCGCGGGCGCGGTCTCGCCAAGCTCGCCAAGAACGCGTCCCTGCACCGGGCGCGCGCCGCCGGCTGCACGGAGGCGTTCACGGGCAACGACGGCGAGAACGCACCCATGCTCGCGATCAACAAGTGGTTCGGATACGAGATCTGTGACACGGAGGTACGCCATGTCCGCACCCTCGGCTGACGCCGGAGCCGACATCGAGGTGGTCCTGCGCAAGGCGGGCCGCACCAAGATCCGCTACCCGGCGCGCCTCGTGTCGGACGACGGCACCCGCGTCACGGTCAGCGCGCCGTGGGCGGGCGCGGGCGTGCGGGACTTCGGCTTCGTACGCTTCGAGCCGGGTGACGTCTTCGTGGAGCACTACTGGCGGGACCGCTGGTACGCGGTCAAGGAGGTGTACGCCGCGGACGGCGCCCTCAAGGGCTGGTACTGCGACGTCACCCGCCCCGCCGTCCGCGCCGGCCAGGTCCTTACCGTGGAGGACCTGGACCTCGACCTGTGGTGCTCGGCCGACGGGGCGACGGTGATCCGCCTGGACGAGGACGAGTTCGAGGCGAGCGGCCTCACGGAGTCCGACCCGCACGCGGCCCGGTCGGCCCGCGCGGCCCTGGACGACCTGGAGCGCCTGGCCAAGGAGGGCCGCCTCGGCTGAGGCGGTCCGCCTCGGCTGACGGGCGCCGCTGGTGGCGTCACGGCGACGCCACCAGCTCGACCTCGTACCCCATCCCGTCCTCCAGGTAGGCGGCGCAGTGCCCTTCGCCTCCGGCGTGCGGATACCGCTCCGCGAACAGCGGTGCCCAGCCGTGCGCCGGGGCGAGGCCCACCAGACGGTCGAGCTCGGCCCGGCCGCCCACGTGGAAGGCGAGGTGGTTCAGGCCGGGCGCGCACCGCTCGTGGCCGCCGGGCAGCAGGTCGGCCGACTGCTCCAGGACGACGTACAGGTCGCCCCTGCGCCAGCTCCGCCCCCGCGCCCAGACCTGGTCCCGCGCATAGCCCAGCTCGCCGAGCAGCCAGCCCCACGCCGCCTCCGCGCCCACCACGTCGGGCACCCAGAGCTCCACGTGGTGCAGCGCCCCGGCCCGCGAGGGGGCGAGCGCGACCGCCCGGTCGGGCCCCGTCGCCTCGTACGCCACCGCGTCCCCGTCCTCCTGCCAGTGCACCACGAAGTGCTCGCCCCTGCGCCAGGCCTCGATGCCCGCGCGGCAGTAGGCGACCATGTCGTCCGGCAGGGCGTCCGCGGGGTGCCAGGCCAGCTCGGCGCACTTGTGGGGCTCGGCGTTGCGCGGGGTGCCGCCCGCGCCGTTCGAAGCCGCGAAGAACCAGCCCGTGCGGGGTTCGCCGCCGGGGCCGCGGTGCTGCACGACGACCTCGGCGCGCAGGTCCTCGGGGGCGAGGTCGAGGCCGAGCTCCTCGTGGGCCTCCCGGATCATCGCGGCGCGGACGTCCTCGCCGTCCTCCACGTGTCCGGAGGGAAGGTTCAAAAGGCCGTCCCCGTACCCGGTGCCGGCGCGCCGGGCGAGCAGGACGTCGTCCCCTTTCCGCAGGATCAGCTGAACGTCGACCACCTCCTTGTGCCGAGCCATACCCGTCCCTTCCATGCCCTGTGTCCCTCGCGGGGCGCCCCAGACCCGCCCCTTCCCGAACTGGGGCTCCGCCCCAGA